>NZ_PHUE01000001.1:2797602-3108447 GCF_002813295.1 Flavobacterium sp. 5 | reverse complement strand
CCAAAGAAGAAATGATGGAAGCTATGGGAATTGCAACTCTAGTAGGAGGGACAATCGTAGTACCTCATTTGCGTAGAGCTTATGAATTTTGGGAAGCATTAGAAAACAATCAACAGTAGTTGGTACGATTTAAAATCCAAAATTGAAGTTAAAACCTAAAACCAAATAGACGAAATTCGTTTCTTTGCAACAAATAAAGACTTAGTTACTTAGTAACTATGCTACTTAGCAACTTTAAAAACATGAAATTAAGAGCAGAAAATTTAATAAAAACCTACAAAGGCCGAAGTGTTGTAAAAGGGATTTCGGTAGAAGTAAATCAGGGTGAGATTGTGGGACTTCTAGGGCCTAATGGTGCTGGAAAAACGACTTCTTTTTACATGATTGTAGGTTTGGTAAAACCAAATTCTGGTAATATTTATTTGGATGATTTAAATATTACTGATTATCCAATGTACAAAAGAGCCCAACAGGGAATTGGGTATTTGGCACAAGAAGCTTCTGTTTTTAGAAAATTAAGTATTGAAGATAATATTCTAAGCGTTTTGCAATTAACCAAACTTTCGAAAGATGCACAAGTTGCTAAAATGGAAAGTTTAATCGCTGAGTTCAGTTTAGAACACATTCGCACGAATCGTGGAGATTTGCTTTCGGGAGGTGAACGTCGTCGTACTGAAATTGCTCGTTGCTTAGCCACCGATCCTAAATTCATTTTACTTGATGAGCCTTTCGCAGGAGTTGACCCTGTTGCTGTAGAAGATATCCAGAGAATTGTAGCACAATTGAAAAACAAAAATATCGGAATTCTAATAACCGACCATAACGTACAAGAAACATTGGCAATCACAGACAAAACTTATCTTATGTTTGAGGGAGGAATTCTAAAAGCAGGTGTACCTGAAGAACTGGTTGAAGATGAAATGGTACGTCGTGTATATCTTGGTCAGAATTTCGAATTAAGAAAGAAAAAATTGGAGTTTTAATTTAGTTTTTTTGATATTAAAATTACAAACTTACTAATCCTAATTTTTCAAAAAAATGTCATTAAACAAAGAACCATCCAAAGAAACCTCAGATAAATGGAAAAATAACCCCAACAATTGGGTTTGGGGAATTTTCTATTATAATAAAGAAGACCAACGCATTTTTCCTCCTAAGAAAAATGAAGAAATGGGCAGTACTATCAATTTTGCAAATCCAAAATCAGTATTGGCATTAATAATAGCTTTGGCCTTTTTTGCAATGATTTTTTATTTTATTTCAAGAAACAGGTAAATATCAAAACTATTCAACAGTGATGAATTGCAACTGTTGTAAATCTCCATTGTAGATATTAACATCTACTTTAGTATCGATTCCTGGCACAGTAGCTTTCTCTGTAAACTGCCAAAAAAGCCATTCATCTTGAATTTCTTCGCGGTAAAAATTGTAATTGGCTATCCAAAAAAGATAATCACTAAATTCTTCTTTCAAGAAATCATCATAATATTTCTCTCCTGTATAAATTATCGGTCGCACTCTATAATGTTTTTCAACAGCATTTAACCAACGTTTTAAACCGATTTTTAAACGCTCAATAGACTGTTCTTTGGGTAATTTTTCAATATCCAAAACTGGAGGCAAATCTCCTTTTTTTAGAGTAACTGTTTTTATAAAAAGTTCAGCTTGCTCGAGAGAGTTTTCGTTTGGACGATAATAATGATAGGCGCCTCGAATCATTTTATTTTCTTTGGCACCAAGCCAATTCTTTTTAAATTGTCGGTCAGGTCTATCTCTCCCTACTGTTGCCCGAACAAAAACATAATGTATTGGATATTTTTCTTCTATAGTATCTACATAAGACCAGCGGACTTTTCCTTGATATTCTGAAACATCAATACCAATGACTTTTCCATCATTTTTTTCCAGAACTTTTAAATTACGAGCTTCCGAAAAAACATCAGTTTCAATAGTAGTGTCACGTGATCTAAAGCCCAAATAATGAGCAAAACTAGAACGATAATGATAAGCGACTGTAGCAACTACAAAAAACAAAAAAATAAGTACTAAATTACCAAAAAATTTAGAGGTAAAAATAGTGTTTTTCTTTTTGGCTTTTCGAGTATAGCTAGTTCTTGTATTCTTACTTTTCATCCAAAAAAATTACTTTTTTAGAAATTTATTATTGATTACTGAAAGCAAAACATAGAAGATAATTATTAATGGTATCGCTAAATAATTTAGGAAAACCAATAATAAAACAGCAATACTTAGAAACACTACCTGAAGTGCATTATCCTTAAAATTAAACTTTTTTATTTTTAGAGCAAACAAAGGAATCTCAGCATTTAAGATATAGGCACTAAACAATGCTATCAAAAGTAAAACCCATTTTTCTGTCAAAATTTCAAGCATCATTAATGATTCAGAATATTTTAAAACTAAGGGTAGACTCAATATAAAAAGTGCATTTGCAGGAGTTGGCACCCCAATAAAAGAATCCGTTTGACGTGTATCTATATTGAATTTTGCCAGACGCATACAAGAACCTAAAGTGATTATAAAACCTAAATAAGGAAAATACTGGAGACAGCCTTCGCCGCTCATCGCAATATTACTAGAAAACATCATTTTATACATTACAAAACCCGGAACCACACCACTTGTAACCATATCTGCTAAAGAATCCAATTGCAATCCCAAAGGGCCAGATACTTTGAATAAACGTGCAAAAAAACCATCAAAAAAATCTAAAAATATTCCGAGACAAACGAAGTAGAAAGCTATTTCAAATTCATCTTTACTTACAAATATCAGCGCGATACAACCACAAAAAAGGTTTAATAATGTAATCGTATTCGGAATATGTTTTTTGATGTTCATAGTGTTTAAATTGAATTATAAGCTTGGCAAATTTAATACATTCAACGAAAGTGATACCCGTTTTATTGAGAGATTTTAAATTATTAGTAACAAAAATTAGTATTTAATTGAATTGAAGTAGTTACATCGTCAAAAAACTTTATTTTTGAATAATAATTAAATCGCTTTTAGCCTACAAATAATATCCTTTGAAAAAAACACAGCTTTTTTTATTTCTTTTCATTGCAAATAGTATCTACTCCCAAACCGTTCGGAAATACTCAAATGAGTTTATGAATATTGGTGTAGATGCTGCGGCTTTAGGAATGTCTAATGCTGTTGTTGCTTCCACTTCTGATGTCAATTCTACTTATTGGAATCCTGCTGGGTTAATGCATTTAGAAGAAGATCAAATTTCCTTAATGCATTCTAATTACTTCGCCAATATTGCCAAATATGATTACATAGCTTATGCCAGTCCTATTGACGACCGAAGTGCTTGGGGAATTTCGTTAATCCGTTTTGGAGTTGATGATATTATGAATACTACAGAATTAATCGACAATGAAGGCAACATCGATTACAATAGAATCAAGCTTTTTTCAACGGCTGATTACGGATTTACTTTTTCGTATGCAGTGAAATTGCCTGTTCCTGGTTTTCAATATGGAGTAAATGCTAAAATTATCCGACGAATAATTGGTGACTTTGCGACTTCTTGGGGATTTGGATTTGATGTAGGCTTACAATTTGAAAAAAATGATTGGCAATTTGGATTAATGCTACGAGATATCACCACTACTTACAACATTTGGAACATCAACGAAGAAGCCTATCAAAAAATAGCAGATGCGATTCCTGGCCAAAATCAAGAAGTCCCAGAAAGTACCGAGATTACACTTCCTAAAGCTCAGTTAGGCGCAGCCAAAAAATTTGTTTTTCATGACGATTACAGTCTTCTGACTACCGCAAATATGAACATGCAATTTACACAAACTAACGATTTAATTTCCAGCAAGTTTGTTAGTATTGATCCTGCTATTGGTTTGGAATTTGGGTACACCAATCTAGCTTTCGTAAGAGCTGGTGTTGGAAATTTTCAACACGTAACTCAGTTAGATAACACCAAAAAAATAGGATTTCAGCCCAATATTGGTTTAGGATTTAAATACAAAGGAATCGCAATTGATTATGCATTAACCGCGTTAGGTAATCAAAGCACTGCATTGTATTCAAATGTATTTTCTTTAAAAATTGATTTATCTCTTTTTAGAAACTAACTTTGATTATTTTTGAACCCATCTTAACATCTAAAAAAACAGCAAAATGAAAACTACACTTCTTAAAAAAATATTAGTTTCTATTCTTTTATTGAGTTCGATTTATAATGCTTTTTCTCAAGATGTTATCTTATCTAAAAATGCTTCTGTAAGCGTAATGACCTGCGGTCTTGGAAATGAACTCTATTCCTTATTTGGACATACAGCCATACGAGTTCGTGATATTGAGAACAATCTTGATGTGGTGTATAATTATGGCGCATTCGACTTTGACACTCCTAATTTTGCAATGCAATTTACAAAAGGAGATTTGGATTATTTTATAGTAAACACTCGTTATATTGATTTTATTAATCAGTACAATTATGAAAAAAGAGATGTTTACGAACAAGAGTTAAATATTCCATTGGCACTGAAACAACAATTATTTGAAAACTTAGCCCAATCCATGTTATCGGATGAACGTTTGTACCAATATAAATTTATTGATAACAACTGTACCTCGAAGGTAGTTGACGTGATTAATAAATCATTAAAAGCAAAAGTAATCACCAAAAAAGTAGATACCGATCAAACGTACAGATCTATTTTATTTCCTTATTTCAACAATCATTTTTATGAGAAACTGGGTACAAGTATTGTATTTGGAACTAAAGTGGATCAAATGGGGACTAAAATATTCTTGCCTTTTGAACTTCAAAAAAGCTTACAACTTATTCAATATAATAACCAACCTTTATCTAAAGCAAACAAAACGATATTAAATTTTGAAGAAGAAACTCCAACTTCTTTGTGGAATAACTGTTATACTTATCTCTTTATTTTAGGATTCGTAACCCTAATAAACAAGAAAAGCATCGATTATACTTATTTATCGATTATAGGACTACTGGGCTTACTTTTTGTCTTTTTAGGCTTTTATTCCTCTCATCAGGAATTAGGATACAATTACAACATACTTTTATTCAATCCTACGCTTTTACTTGTTTTATATTTTGTGCTAGCAAAAAATTCAAAATGGACATACAAATTGGCTTTTTTCAATATTGTGATGATGCTCATGTATTTCTGTTTCATCATTACAAAAATTCATTTACTTATTGTTTCACCCGTTCTTATAACCAATTTATTTGTTCTAACTCGATTAGCTATTAAGAACAAAAAACGTATTCCAATAATTATTTAATATTTACTGACCTCTATAAAACAAAATAGTGGAGATGGTTTTGAAAGCAATATCTAAATCTAAATAAATACTCCGATGTTTGATATAATACAAATCATACTGAAGTTTTATCAAGCTGTCTTCAAGTTTTTCTCCATACGAATAATTGACTTGTGCCCAACCAGTAAGACCTGGTTTAATGATATGTCGGGTTTCATAAAACGGCATTATTTCTGCAATTTTATTCACAAATTCTGGCCGCTCAGGTCTTGGCCCAATCACAGCCATATCACCTTTTAAAATATTAATAAATTGTGGAAATTCGTCAATTCTAGTTTTTCTTAAAAACTTTCCAAATTTAGTTACTCTGGAATCATTTATTTGGGCAAAAACTGCTCCCGATTTTTCAGCATTTTTTATCATCGTCCTAAATTTGATTATTTTAAAAACAACCCCATCTTTGCCTACTCTTTTTTGAGTATAAAACAATTTTCCTTTATTCCAAAAAGCATTTCCAATAAGGATTATAGGAATTAAAACAAAACCAATACTTAGTCCAATTAATGACAAAACAATTTCAGACAATCGAATAGATAATAAATATAATTTATTATGATTACTGCGACTGAAAGGAAAAAAACGATAAAAATCTCTCGAAATATACTGAACTGGAATCCGTTGCGTTTTACTTTCATATACCTGAGTATATTCTCTAATACTCTTACCCGATTCTAATAAATGGAGTAGCTGATGGTATAAATCTGCAGTAATTCCATCTGTTTTTTGAGAAGCAACAACTATTTCGGAAATACCATTTTTAGCAACAAAAGAACTTAAATCATTTATTTCAATACATCTTACATGCTGAAGTTCAAATTGGGAAGTCGAATCACTATCCGAATTTATATATCCTACTATTCTATAATGAGGATCAACACTTTCTAGTCCTGAAACAAGTTCTTCTACTTGATCTTTATCACATACTAAAACTGCATTTTGGATAAACCTATTGGAGGCCAAAAAACGAACATAAATCATTCTCCAGGCATACAATGCGATAAAAAAGACAATATAAAAAAGTAATAATTGCAAACGATTTTTAGGTAATTGAGGAGAAAAAATTGGTGTTAATAAATAACATATTACAGAAGAAGTAGTCGTCAAAATTGTACTACGTAATGCTTGAAAATGGTTACTTGCAACTTGAAGATTATACATTTCAAAAATCGCCCCAAAAACACTAATATAAATAGCTAAAACAATAACCCAATAGTAATTGATTAATGAGAATTGAAAATAATTAAATTCTGGAATAAACCCAAGACAATACAAACCTAATAACACAAAAACTACATCAAAAATCCGTAAAAGCAGTTTACGTTCGGATATTTCGAAATGCATTTTTTTTGAATTACTCATTCTTTAAAGAGTTGAATTTAGTTGCAAGTTAGTTATTATATAAAAAACAAACCTTCTTTATTTTAAAATAGCTAACCATTTTAACTTAACTTCCTGCCATCCAAAATGTTTTGATTTATTTCTAGCATTAGTTATAATTTCATTATACAAATAAGGATCTTCAATTAATCTAACGATTGACCTCGTCATTTGATCCATATCTTCATCGGGTACCAATAGAGACTCTTTTTCGTTTTCTACCAAAAATGGAATACCTCCAACATTAGTAGAAACAACAGCTAAACCTAGAGACATAGCTTCAATCACACTTACTGGCATATTGTCAAAATGGGTTGTATTTATAAAAATAGAATAATTTTCAGACAGAACAATCCAATCTTTCTTAGATAATTTCCCTGTAAAAAGTACTTCGACATTAAGTTCTTTAGCTCGTTTTTTGGTTTCTAATAAACTACCATCTTTTTCGGGTCCAACCATACAAAGTGTAGCTTCTGGATATTTTTCTTTTAAAGAAGCAAATACTTCAACAGCCATTACAGGATTGTATAGTTGCGCAAAAGAACGAACCCATAATAAATTAGGAATTGCTTTTTCTCTTTTCAAAAAAGGATATCTATCCAATTCAATTGCATTTGGAATATGAATTATATTTTCATATCCATTAGCTTTGAATTCACTAATCAAAAAGAGAGAGGGAGCAACATTCTGAAAAGAATGTTTGAAAATCATTTCACACATTTTCGGATTCTTCTTCAATCTTAAAGATAAATTACCTCCGTGTAAAATAGGAATGTACTTTATTTTTAAAAAGCGACACAATTGAGAAATTGCAAATGCATACCAAAAATTGGCAGTACTGTAAGTATCAATAAGAACACAATCAACTTTTCTATATTGAAAAACACTCCACAACATGATTATTAATCGTAATCCTTGGTTTTTTTGAGATGAACTATACCATATTCTAAAGCCTTCTTGCTCCAAAAGGGGACCAAGAGTTTCGATAGTAGTTGGAGTAACTCCATGCTTGGATAATTTATTCCCTATGTATAACAGGTTTTTCAATAGTATAGACTTTTAATAATGAAAGTGCATAAACAAAAGCTGGTGCTGCTAATCGCATAGCAGCATGATTGATCGTTAACAACCAAAAAACTAAAAAAGAAAGTGCCAAAATATTTTGACGATTAATCATAAATAAAAACAGCGGTGTACACAATAAAACAATTAAATCAATCAAACCAAGAGAACCATGTTCAGCTAGCATTCTAGTAATTTCATTATGAGAAGCAGATGCAATTCCTGTTTCTTTTTCTCTAATTTCCTTATTCCTTCCTACCCCTACACCTAAAATAGGATTATCAAAAAACATTTGCATTTCAGTAGCTATAAGAGTTTCTCTCCCTGATAATTTACTTTTCTTTTCCCTACCTCGTGCATCTTGATTAGCATATCGTTTATTTATTAATCCACCTGTTTGGAGAGAACTATATCCCCAAACCCCGATTCCTATTATAAATGACAGTATAATTATCAAACCTATTTTAGGTTTTGTTTTTTCATTGGCCTGAAAATAAATTACAACCAACAGAATAAAAACCATCATCAACGCTGTAATAATTCCTCCCCTAGAAAATGTCACAATTCCTCTAAAAGCAAAAACCATAACAAAACCAATATTTACCAGTTGCAATAATTTACTTTTGGAGTTAAAAACTAACTGAACAAAAAATATAAAAACCCCTAGTCCTAATATAGTTGATACCTGATTTGGTCCAAATCCTCCTGAAGTTTCAAAATTAGATTGAGTTCCTGTAACTACATCTCTTACACTTGGTGTATATAAAAACAAATAAACAGAAACCGCAATTAAGGGCAACGAAAATGCTGTAATTACGCCCAATAATCGATCAAAAGATATTTTTCTTTGATAGCAGTATATTGCACTAAATGCCAAACAAACTGGACCTGTTAAATTAAATGCAATTGCTTTCCTAACATTGGTATCAAAATCTAAAGTAAGTGTTGCCAAAATAACTCCTGGAATAAGTAACAACAAAAAAAGCCAATACAGTAATGCATTTTTAGAAAACCCTGAATAAATCATTCCCAGAAACATAAAAATTAGAACTGAATATTTACCAAATTCATTTAAAATCATTCCATCTGTCATTCTTAAAAGAACTTCAACACTGACAACATAGGCCGATATTACAAGAACCTCATTATTTTTATTTTTACTCTTGATAATATAATAAATCCCAAAAATTAATATTGCTATTGTATATATTTTTGAGATAAACGGCAATACAAATATCAATACCCCAAGAAAAGCATGAAACAGTAATAAATAGATATAAGATACTTCTTCTTTTTTCATTTCAATTTATTTCAACCAATTTAAATATTTTTTCATAACGCTTTCTTCAGCATATTCAGTTTGAATTGTATCAAAAAGAGCTTTACCAAAATCAACTCGCAAAGTTTCATTTTCTATCAAATTGACCAAAGCTTGATAAAATAAATCTGATCTTTCAGTCTCAACAATAAATCCATTCTTCCCATTTTGAACAATCATAGGAATTTCCCCCACTTGAGTAACAACAACTGCTTTTTTGTATAAACCGTACTCCAAAAGAGCAACAGGTAATCCTTCTGATTTTGAGGTCAAAATTGCAATTGACGCCTGATCGAGAATATGTCCTACATCCTCTTTGGAACCATAAAGAAAAACATTATTTTTTAAATCATATTCTTCAATCAATTTTTTTATTTGAATTGCATACTCGTCTTCAAAATCTTTACCAATCAAATGAAAAGTCCAATCTGGATTAGTTTTTTTTAACTTTTTTGCCACATTTAACAGTAAAAAATGATTTTTTTGTTCTCTTAAATTAGCCAAAGATATAATGCGTTTTTCATGAATTCCCATTAAAACTGTCTGGTTCACAACATTAGTCTCCTCTATTGGGAAATTAGGCAAATAAATAACATTATTAGCCTTAACTACATTCTCAGACCAATTTTTAAGATTTTGATTTACTGCAATAACACCCTTAAAAAAAGAAGCTGTTCTTTTTAATATCAAAGAAGGTCTTGTTGCTAAAAATTCATTATTCCCATAATGATCATGTCTAATTATAAGTAACGATGGAAGAATAAGTTTCAGCAAAAAAGCAAAGAAAAAAGAAGTACTATGTGCATGAAGATGAGTTACTTTATTTTTCAAAACAAAAGACCGCAATCTAAAAAGAGCTCTAAAATCAAGCTTCCCTCTTTTATTTAAAAACAAATAGAAAACATTTGGATTAATTTGATTTACTAAAGAGCCTTCTTTTCGAGTAGCAACTAATCCCGAAAATTTAACCTCCTTTACTAAAGCATTCGCATAATTGACAGCCATTCGCTCAGCTCCACCCGCTTCTAAAGAATCTATTAATTGGACAATTCTCATTGCAGTAACATTTTTTTTATTTCAACTTCAAAAACATCAAGAGTATAATTTCTAGACCAATCAGAAGCCTTTTTACTTTTGTCTAAAAAGCCTGATTCATTGTTTAAAAGAGTTATTAATTGTTGAACATCTTCTTCCAAATTCATTTGTAACAATAATCCTCTATTTCCAAAATCTAACATAAAAGGTACACATGAAACTGCAGTAGCAATTGGAACACAACCCCAAAACATACCTTCGGCAATAGCTTTTGGCCAACCTTCACTTTTAGAAGGTAAAATAACAAAATGACTGCCTTGATAGGCATCTTTTACAACATCTTTAGGTTGATTCCCTTTAAGCTTAACCACTTTTTCTAAATTAGAATTTGAAATATAATCCTTTAATAATTCTCCTTCCAAACCTTCACCATACAAATCCAAATGAACTATAAATCCTTTTTTATACAATTCTTCTATTAATTGAATTGCATATAGTGGATTTTTACCTTCCACCAATGTCCCAACAAAAATAAAATTAATCTTTTTTGCCAATCCCTTTACTTGAAAAAGATCCTTATCTGATTCTAAATAAGTAGCGGTAAAAAAAGGGACTATATTTTTGGATAAATTTTTCCATTCTCCATAAACCAATACCTGCATATTCTTGGTTAAAAAAGTATTGCTTAAAATCCATTTTTGTAAACGATAACTCAAAGGTTGCTTAGATTCTGGATCCCAATTCCCAGCATACTTTGCCGTTTTCTTTTTATTTGGAAATAAAATTTGAATCAAACAGCCTAAAAGCCCAATATTTCCTGGACATCGGAGATGAATATGATTTGATTGGCTCATAGCTTTGTATATTTGCCAACTAATTTTTGGCAAATTTAAAATTGCCTTTATAACCTCTAACCTTCCTACCAAACTTATTTGTTGAATAGGCATAAATTTCACATTACCAGAATTATAAACACTATCAATTGTCGATTTTTTGCTGTTTTGTAAAGGAGCAACAATAATTAACTCGTCAATATATTTGGACCAAATATTCATTTCATTTACATATGGCGCATAGGCAAAAAAATGATTTTGCTCTTTCTTATGGATTACATGAGTAATTATTGCGAATTTCAAATCTTAAAATTTAAAAGTTTTTTTATGACTACTGAAGGTTCCAAATGATCCTTAAAATATTTAAACGCGTTAGCTTCTAATTCTATCCTTTTTTCAGAATCATCAATCAGTTTATTTATTTTATCTGAATAATCTTCAAAAGAATTTTCGTCGACATAAACAATGTGGATATTATTATCTAACGGACTTGGTAAAATATTTTTATGATTCGTTGAGATAATTGCTTTACTCATTGCTAAAAACTCTCCTAATTTCCATCCATGGCAAGATAAAACTGCTGGTGTATTAAAGACAATTTTAGTTTTTTTTGTTTTATAAAAATATGCCTTTAAATCAAATCTCTTTGATATTACTAATGCACCAAACCCTAAATTATCACCGTCTTTTCTAGGAGCAAATCCACCTTCAAAAATAATTTTTGAATTTGATTTACAGGCTTTAATATAGTTAGACCTATTTCTATTTGTCTGCGATTCTTTTTTCCATATTGAACTTACAAAAAAGACATAGTTATCTAAACTTACTACTTTAGAATAATATTCTTCAAGTCTTAATCTTTTATATTGTCTCCAATAATTAGCAAAATAATCAGTTCGGTTTGAAAGTGCATTTTTAAAATTTAAAGTATGTTTTATTCCTAAAAAAAAGGATTCATAGAAATTCCAAAATTTAATTTCAAAACTAGGTCCTATTGCAATTATTTTAAATTCAAAATCTATTGGAATCTCATTTAAACTATAATTTATTTTACCATAAACATCACACCAAACTAATTCTTCTTTCCATATTTCAGTAGTATCTCTCGAATCAATAACAACTTTAATCTCTTTTCCATCCTCGTGTTGAAAAATTGCAGCAAAAGTATTCTGCCTAAATTTAGGAAACTTAGAAATATCATAAACTATTTTATTCTTTCCATATAAATCTTGGATTCCCTTTATATAAAAAGAATCATAAAACGCATTAAATAAACCAAAAATATAAACCTTTTTAATACTATTCATTTATAAATGAATTATTTAATAATAGTGTCAAAATACACTTTAGTAGCTAGTTTTATCTACTATATACTGAAAGAACTCAATGTTTTGAGCAACAATATACTGCAAACCATATTTTTTAAGTACAAATTCTCTGGCGACTTTACCAATTTCTTTTGCTTTCTCTTTGTTAGAAAAAACCCAAATAATTTTTTCAGCAATATCAGTCGGATTATAAGGATCACATAATAATCCAGTTTCATAATTGACTATTGTTTCAGGGCCTGGCCCTAACTTAGTAAAAACAACAGCTTTTTCCATAGCCATAGCTTCTGGAGCTACCAAACCTTGGGTTTCCATATGAGATGGAAACGCACATACAGAAGCTTCGGCATATACCTTTGGAATGTCCTTATAGGCAACAGCCCCATGAAAATGAATATCTTTTACAAGTACTCCTAATTGTGGTAATTCTTTTTCTTTTAACAGTTGTATATAAGAACTACTGTCAGGAAAAAACCAATCTCTACCATAGATTTCCAAAGTAGCATCAGGAAATTCCTTTTTTACCAATGGAAAAGCTTGTATTAATTGACGAATTCCCTTTTTTTCACAAACTGTACCGGCAAAAACAATTTTTGCATCAGTTATAGGTCTTTCACTAAATTTAAAAAGCTCTGTATTAATCGGATAATTGATATAATATAATGGCTTATTATTATAACTCAAATATTTTTCAGTATGTTCTTTTACATAATGTGAAACAGCTATAAAAGCGTCACTATTTTTAAAAGACCTTTTTTCCTGAAATCCTTTCCATTTATTAATTTTTCTGTTTTCACTTTCAGTAAAAAAATGATGCCCTCCATGGAGTCTTATCGTATATTTAATATCTTTTAATTTTGAAATAAAAGCAAGACCCAGTTCCGAAGCTTCGACAATACTTATAGGATTCAGTTTATGAATTTCTTTGATTTTTTTGTTAAATGCTTTAAAATTAAAATACCAAGATAACCCTTTTATTTTGCTTCTTTTCAATCTATAAATACGAACACCCTCAACAATCTCTAGTTCGTCATTATCAGTATAATTAAGGCCAATCACTGATACTTCAATTCCTTTTATTACCAATTCTACAGCTAAAGTTTTTACAAAACTACCTATTCCTCCGTGTGGAAATCCTTCTTTTGGATATTCATTTGTTAAAAAACAGATGTGCATTATGTAGTTAATTTTAATTGTTCACGTATTTTTATTGAAGCTTTTTTATAATCTTCTAATACAGTTTCTTTCCATTGAATCATATCCAAACTACAACTCTTTTTAAGAGTTAATTTTTCTACAATTTCATCTTTACTGTTCAACCAAATAATAGCATTTTTATTTGGCATACTCCTAAAATGCTGAAATTGATAAATTGTATCTACTGACCAATCTTTCACCTTTTTATTTTGTTGATCATAATTAATAAAAACACATGGCTTATTAAACATCGCAAAATCAAAAGCCATAGTTGAACCAACGTTGACAACTATATCCGAATAAAAAGCAGTACTTACCAGTAATTTAACATCCTCAACAGATGGATAGACAGCATTCCATTCTTTTGAAGAATTAAAGTGCCATAAAGGGACTGCTTCTTTTATTAGATCTTTATAATCATTTACTATATTTTCAAATCTTCCAGAAAAATCTACTGGACATCGTCTCAATAAAATTTGATATTCATCTTGTAGATTAGCACTAATTATTTCTTCAACAATATCTTTTAGATAACTCGGATCATCAGGAGATGTTTTAGTATCATCCCCAGAAAAACAAATAATTTTTTTATTAGGATCTAAATTATACCTTTTGTAAAAAATTTCTTTTTCAATTATATTTTTTTGATCTTCATAAAACTCAAATTGAGGAGTTCCTGTGACATAAATACTTTCCGAAGAAATTTCAGGATAATATGTATCCATTTCTTTCTTCATATACTCTGACCATACCAAATAATTACTAGCACGTAAAGCCATACGTGCCTTAGGCAAATTATCCCAAGAATAAATTACAGTTGTTGTTGTAATTCCTAAATCCGCAGCTGCTGCAAAAATTGTTGCTGCTTTTAAAGCTCTTTGATGAGAACAAAAAACAACACTTGGCTGTATTTTTTTTAAAATTGCTGCAACCTCATCATAAAAAGGATTTTGACGAATTGTTTTTTGATATTTTTCCTCTAATTTTAAAATCTTAGTATAGTCCTTAAAAAAAGGAGCTACCTGTTCAATTAATTTATAGAATAGCTTTTTGGTAAATGTTTTTTGATTCCAGTTCCAATAAGCTAGTACAGATTTATTATCAACTTTTTCTGTATTATTATACAGTCTCGATAAACAAATTAATTCTCTTAAAAATTTCTCTTTAACTGACTCTTTATAAACAGGGATAGTAATTGCATCACTAATTGAAGAATTTTGTTTAATAGCTGTTATGGTTTCTGGATCAAAGTTATGGAACAAGACTAACTCCTCATTTGCTTTTTTAAAAACATCCGAAAAAAGATAATTCCTAACCCCTACTCCATCTGGAAACAGTAATACAATCTTATTTTTCACTTCTTAAAATTTTATTTTAAATAGTTATTTTAAATTAATTTGTGGGCTAAAAAAATCTTCAATTATTTTTTTAGTAAACATTTTAGCTCCTTTATCATTCATGTGTCCGCAAGACGAAAAATATTTATCCTCCATAACTACATTTTCATAATTATGAATTTCAGGATATGTTTTTTTTACTTTATCAAAATAATTCATCCCTTTAACATTTTCGCACATTGGTGTCATTACAGCAATAAAATTAATATTGTTAGCTTTGCAATTTTTTTTAATTTCCTCATAATATTTATTGTGAGGCAAAGGATTTAAGCTTACAATATTGTTTTTCATATTCCCATTTTTATGCTTCACTAATGGATAATAACCATCATTTTCTAAACTACTGGTTTTTTCCTTCCCAATTATTTTAAAAATTTCTCTAAAACCTATTTGAGAATCAAATTTAATATATCGATAAAAAGGAATATAATATAAATAATCAAAATCATCTTCTTTCGAAAAATGTTCTTTAATAATTTTTGAAGCATGCAAATACGGTAAAAACTTCGAAGAAATTCCATCTGATCTATGTTCATTCGAAAGATTCAAATCAGCTTCTAAAATTATATTCTTTATTTTATAATGGCGTTCAATCATTAATTTCAACATCAAATCTGCTTCAAATAAATGTCCACCACTCATCCCGTAATTAAAAGTTTTCAAGCCTTTATCTTCAAACATTTGAGATACAAAATGATTATTTGCTCGAGAGGAACCCAAGATAATAACATCATAATTTCTTGCATTCGAGTTGTACACGTAATCTATTTTTCCTCTATTATTAGATTGCAAATAAACAAAAGTATAAAGCCCATCCAAAACTACTGCAATCAAAAAAGTCACGACTAAAATTTTGGCACTATAAACTAAAAATTTCTTCATTAAAACTGAAAATATATAAATTCTTTATAATCAGAAAAAGTTCCAAAAGCAATGATTGTCATAATTGCCAAAGCTACCTTTAACAAACTTCTTTTACCAGAAAGAGGTTCAATTTTATCGCGGTTATTCCATTCAACCACAACAAATAATCCTACCATAATCAATAGCTCGTAATTGTATCTTTCGTTAGCCAGATATTGCGAAGTAAATTCACCATTAAACACTATTTTTTTAAGATATAAAACTGCATCCGTTATGGTTTTGGCTCTAAAAAATACCCATGCAATGCAAGTTAATGTGAATGTATATAAAATGCTTATTAAAATTTTGGCTGAATCAAAATCAAATTTTAACTTAATGGTATTCATATTATTTCGGTTACTATTCGATAATAATAAAGGTAAGAAATATATAGCGTTTATAAATCCCCAAACAACGTATGTCCAATTTGCACCGTGCCAAAAACCACTTACAACAAAAATGATGAATGTATTTCTGATTTTCATCCAAATCCCTCCTTTGCTTCCTCCTAAGGGAATATATAAGTAATCTCGAAACCAAGAAGAAAGTGAAATATGCCAGCGTCGCCAAAATTCGGCAATATCCCTTGAAAAATAGGGATAATTGAAATTTCTCAATAAATCCAATCCAAACAATTTGGACATCCCCAATGCCATGTCCGAATAACCTGAAAAATCACCATAAATTTGAAATGCAAAATAAACTGCACCTAGAATTAATGAAAACGAATTCATCGAAGTATAATTATCAAAAATAGCATTGGCATAAGTCGCACAGGTATCTGCAATAACAACCTTTTTGACTAATCCCCAAATGATTTGACAAACCCCTTCTTTAGCAATTTGAAAATTAAACTCTCGTTTTACTTTTACTTGAGGTAATAAATGAGTCGCTCTTTCTATTGGACCAGCAACTAGAAGTGGAAAATAGCTAACAAACAAAGAATAATCTACAAAGTTGTATTCGGCTTTGATTCTTTTATAATAAATATCAATTACGTATGATAAGCCGTGGAAAGTATAGAATGAAATTCCGACCGGAAGAATCACATTCAACAAAATTGGACTTGCTTTTAACCCAACAGAATTTAATAATTCTGAGAATGAAGCTGCAAAAAAATTGTAATATTTAAAAATTCCAAGAAATCCAAGATTGACTATAATACTCAGCCAGAACCATAATTTTTGACTTTTTTCCGATTTACCTTTCTCGATTTGGATACCAGTGTAATAATCTAAAAAAGTAGAAAACACCAATAGAAATAAGAATCTCCAATCCCAACAAGAATAAAAGTAATAACTGGCAACGATTAACAAAGCATTTTGAGTGCTTTTAGTTTTATTAAAAACAAACCAATAAAGAAGAAATACAATTGGTAAAAAAATGGCGAAAGCCAATGAGTTAAAAAACATAAAAAATTACAAGATTTTGCAAAAATTATAAACAAAAAAATAAATACAAATCTAAAGCAATTTAAAACAGATTCCCCTATAAGTTATCCAAAATTTAATTTGCTCTTTCTATATTGAAATCTCATTTAAAAAATATTTTTCATCTTACTTATTTTTACTTTTATTTAACTCTTTGTAAAACTTTTCAACAATGAATAATTCAGTCATATCCATAGATTCAAAAGTTGCTCCTGCGATATGAGGTGTTATGATAATACTAAAACCTTTTTTTGATAGCTCAACTAATTTATTTTTACCAATATCAATATTTAACTCTTCTTCTAATACATCAGTCGCATATCCTTTTATCCTTCTTATCTCAATTAAATTGCATAAATATATCTCGTCTATCACAGCTCCTCTTGCTGTATTAATTAATATTGAATTTGGATTTAATTGATCCAACAACCGCTTGTCAACAAAATGAATATTCTCTTGATTTAATGGTATATGAATCGAAACTATATCAGCCCAAGCAAACAATTCCGAAGGAATATCAAATTTCTTATAGGAATTAATCTTGTTTTCAATATCATAAAATCCTATTTCCATATCAAATGCCTCACCATATTTAGCAACTTGTATACCAACGCGCCCCAATCCTAAAAGTCCAATTTTTTTTCCTTTGAGGTTATTTCCTTTAAACAAATCTCTCCTCCAGTACCCATCTTTAACATCATCGAACGCATTAGGAATATTTCGCATTGAAGAGAGAAGCAATCCCCATGTATGTTCAGCTGTTGAAGGTATTGATTTTAAAAATTCATATTCCCCTTTTAGTGAAACTACTCTTCCTCCATTACGCTCAAAATAGTCTACATCTATATGATCTAACCCTGTAGTCGCTGTTAGAATAAATTTTAATCCTGAACAAGCATCAATAATTTCTTTATCAATATAAAATCTCAATCTAACAAATAAAACCTCAGCATCTTTGATGTTATTTATTAGCTGGGCTTTATCATGAACATCTGATAATTTTATATCTCCAATCTCAGAAAGAGATCGTAAAGCTTCTTCACTAAAATTTTGAGATTCAACTACAACTATTTTCATTTTTCCAATCTTCATACAACACTTCAGCTATTTTAAAATCTCTTGGACTATCTATATTTGCTAACCAATTACTGTCCATCACATATGCTTTTTTATTTTCAACCATAAAAGATTTTTCTTTAAAAAAGGCTTTCGTCCGTACTACATAAAAACATCCGTTTCTGTAATACACAGGTTTTAAATCTTGTCTAAGTTTGGTTTCTCCCTCATTTAAAAAAGAAGTTAGCTTGTTATCTTTTTCCAAATTATACATTCTTGCTGGGTGACAATCTTCTAAAGGAACTACACTTATGACCCCATCAATAAATTTATCTTTTTCAAACATTGCTATTATGTTATCTAAATCAATAGAAGTTCTAAGAGGAGATGTTGGTTGCAATAGAACAATTAAATCAAACTCTTGTTCAATTTTTTGATAAACATCTACAACAGCCGTTATCACATTACTAGTATCCTCTGCCAAGCTAGCGGGTCTCTTGATGACTTCTGCATCAAAATTCAGTGCAATATTTATAATTTCATCTGAATCAGTGGAAACAATTGTTCTCGTGACTTTATTGCATTTTTTTGCACATTCAATTGCATGAGCAATCAAAGGCTTGCTCCCTAATAATTTGATGTTTTTTCCAGGAACACCTTTACTTCCTCCTCTTGCCGGAATAATTGCTAAAACTCTCATTAATACATAATTGTTTTATGAAACTGCAAAGGCACTTTTATTAACAAATCAGCAATAATAGAACCAGCATTTCCTCCACCATATACAGATGAAATTTTGGATTTTCCATTTTTTAAAATAGTATGAATTGCAGCAATTATTTCGTTTTTATCGTAGTTCACGTCAATTACATTATTTCCTCTGTCTCGTTTATTTTGTCTCGAACCAATATTAATAACAGGAACACCAAGGTAAGCACATTCTCTAATTCCAACACTGGAATTCCCTATTAATGCTTTAGCGTTATTAAGTAAAACTAGAAAATCATCGCCTTCCATATTTTTAAAAAAGTGAACATTTTTCAACTTATGATGTTCACGAAACGCTCGAATTCCTGTAGAAGTTCCATCAGCACCAGCATCAACGTTTGGCCAAAACCACAAAGTTGGAATATCCAATTCATTTACCGCTTCTAATGTTTCTTCTATATGTTTTCTAGAATTTTGATATTCTGTTGTTACTGGATGCTGCATCACTACTAAATAATTACTGGACAAATCAGGTTCTGCTCCAACTCCTCCATATTTTTGATATGGATTAAAATTTAGACCTTGTATTTTAGCCACTTCCGATGCAATATCTATTGAAGGGCAACCCGTATTGAAAACAAAATCAGGATTTTCTCCTAATTTAATCACTCTTTCTTTAGCATTTTCGGAAGCTACAAAATGATAATCTGCTAATTTGGTAATAGCATGACGCACTTTTTCGTCAATGTTGCCAGTAACTTCACCACCTTGAATATGTGCTAGCGGAATATTCATATAAGAAGCTGCAATTGCCGTTGCCATAGTTTCAAAACGATCGGCAACTGTAACTACAATATCGGGTTTTAAATTATCAAAAACAGTAGAAAGCTCCAAAATTCCAATTCCAGTGGTTTTAGCTGCAGCAGTTAAATTTTCCCCTTCCAGTACATTAAATACCTTCGCAGCAATAATAAAGCCGTCTTTTTCTATATAATTGACTGCAGAGCCGTATCGATCCAAGAGAGCCGATGCAGCAACAATCAACTGTAATTCTAAATCAGGATGTGTCTCAATCGCTGACAAAACTGTTTTAACCCGGCTATAAGATGGACGTGCTGTAATTACAACAGCTATTTTCCGTTTATTCATTGTATGTCTTCTTCCTTTAAAAAATCCCATTGGCTTTTGTCAAAAGTAAGTGTTTTGCCTACAACATCCCTAAATTTTGCTGCATCAATTCCACATCCTTTTGGTTTTTTAGCTTCCAGGTCATCAAAAGTTATGATGTGTCCTTTTGAAAGCGTTTTATTTATAGCTAAAGATTTTTCAAATATTTGTTTTAAAACTGTAAAATTTTCATTCGAATTTTTATCAATTGGATTATCCAAAGCTTCTTTGATATTGCGAACAGCAATAACCAAATCTTTGGTTTCCGAAATTGTCAAGGAAGATTTAGAATCTGGACCAAAAATCTGTCTATCAAAAACAACATGAAACTCAAGTATTTCAGCGCCAAGAACGGTCGCAGCAATACAAGTTTCTATACGTGCTGAATGATCGGAAAAACCTATCGGTACATTATACCTTTTTTGTAATTCCTGAATAACGTTTAAACCAAAACTTTTAGGCTGAGTAGGATATGAGGTTGTACATTGCAAAATAGAAAATTCTACATTTCTTTCTTTCAAAAATGCCACAGTTTCATCCAATTCATCGTAAGAACTCATTCCTGAAGACAAAATCACGGGTTTTCTAGTTTTAGCAATTTTTTCTAAAATCAAGAAATTATTAACTTCTCCCGAGCCTATTTTATATTGCTCTAAACCTATTTTTTCCAGCCAATCGACTGCCAAATTACTAAAGGGAGAACAAATAAAATCAAGTCCTAAACTCTCACAATATGTTTTAATTCCTGCCCATTGTTCTAAAGAAAACCCCATTCGTTTCCAATAGTCAAATCTGGTCTTATCTTCTAACGAAAACTTGACACGAAAAGGTTCATACTCGCTACTTTCTGCTTCAGCAATGTGCATTTGAAATTTCACCGCATCTACACCAGTTTGAGCAATAGCATCGATATAGGAATATAAAATACCTAGACTCCCTTCGTGTGCCTGGCCTATTTCTGCGATAATATAGGGTGTTTTATTAATCATAAACACTAATTTTATCAGTAAAATCTTTAAAAAATAAAGGTTTTAACTGTTCTAATTCAACTTCACTTTTGTCCCACCATTTAAGTGCTTCTATTTCTTTAATAATAGAATCTGCATAGCGTTTTCGTATTAGTTTGGCCGATACTCCAGCGACAATAGTATAAGGCAGAACATCTTTAGTAACGACACTTCCTGCTGCAATTATAGCACCATTCCCAATCGTGATATTCCCCACTATAATTACACCGTGACCAATCCAGACATCATTTCCAATAACAACTTTTTTTTCTTGTCTTAATGCTTTAAGCTCACCTAAGAATAAATTCTTATTAATATAAGTCGTCATCGAAGAAATGGGATGGTTATTAGCATGTAGCGCTACATCAGCTCCAAACTGGCAATATTTGCCCACATTTACATTTCCTGACAATAGATTATTTACTCCCAAAGTAGTAGCATATCCTATTCTGATATTGTTTCCTAAAAACTGACATCTCTCGGGAATCTTGTTTTTCCCTTCAAAAAAAACATTCCAATAACCAGTTGTTTTAGAACTTATTTCAGTTCCTTCTTTTTTACGCTGATTTAAAAACTTACAACGTTTATAATGATTCCATTTTTTATATAAGAATAATCTAATCATTTTCAATTGTAAATAAAGCGTTTAACATTCCTTATAAAATTATTCTTGATTTAATAAATAAAAATTGAGTTATAATGAATAATTTTCAGGTGCTGTCAATCCTATATTTCTAAAATACCCATTTTTAAAAAAATTACTCAACAACAGTTTTCTAAATATCATCCCAATTTTGATTTTCCATTTAGGCAAAGGTTTAGATACAAATAGTTCATTGTTTTCTGCATAAACATTTGGCTTACGAGTTTTAAGCAATTCAAACTCCTCTTCCATCCATAGTTCTTTTACATTTCCTAAATGGTAGGTATAATTTCCTAATGTTGCCAATCTTAAAAAGCCTAAACTTTCATTTGGAATGTCTATAAATTTATTCTCGACACCACCAACAATTTTTATAAATGCTGGCGAATCTGATCCTTTATCAAAAACTTCTCTTCGTAAAGTAGCTACAAAATGACCACAACCCATTACGGCTTTTCCTTTTTTTGATTTTAAAACCAAATATTTATCTAAATGAGCTTGTGAATAAATTGGTGTAGGGTTTCCTAAACTATCATCAAACTTCTTCATGGCAGTTGGGTCTTGAACATCTTCAAATTGCATTGACATACCTCCTAAAATACCAAAATACCAATTAGTTGCAGTAAAACTTTTTATTGTTTTACTACTAGGAGTTGGGCTTATCATTCCTGCATTTGGAAAATTAATAAATGTTTGCTCTACTTCTTTTTGCCAATCATGTTTAAAAAAAACATCAGAATCTGTAATCGTAATTAATGGTTCTAAATTCCCTTTTACACCAGCAAGAATAGCATTTATTTTGCCCAAATTTTCTTTAGAATGAAATACTTGATCAATGGCTTGATGTTTTTGGTACAAATCATCTATATAATTCTTTACTATACTTATAGAATTATTATTATAAATTGTAATTCTAGTTTTATCATGAATAGTAGTTAATAGAGATTCGATATTTAATTTCAAAATTTCAAATGAATCTTTAAAATAACCTTCTTGATTGGGTATATAAACTGGTACAATTATTCTATGATAATTTTTAAGAACAATTTCTTTGTCTTCTTTAATTGGATTAAAGCCTATTCTCATTTGTATTATTGTCTAAAAAAATTATTCTTCTGTAATTTCTTGTATAACTCTTCCTTTGTAATTAAAACATTCTCACTCGAAAACTCTTCAAAATCAACATTTGAATCATTATAAATTTTATGGTAATGCATCAGATACAAATTCGTTTTCTTATCTAAATAAGTACGTGGAACTTCTTCTTTTGCAATCATAATTTCATGAATCTTTTCAGAAATTCTTGGTTGTCCCAACGTATATTTTAACCCAAATTCTTCTTTATAAATTTCAAAAAGATCCTTAATTTTAAAACTTGGAATATTTGGGATTATATTGAAACCTGTTAAATTAAATGAATTTTCAATTACACTAACTGCTTCTTCAACATCAATCATAAATCTAGTCATTTCGGGAGAATAAAGCTTCAACTCATATTTATTCTTAATTGAATCTAAAATCAATGGTAATATACTACCTGTTGAATTTAGGACATTACCATAAACTGCTGTTGTAAGATTAACACTAGAATCCTCCGCGTTTACAATGAATGCTTCGCCACCAATAAATTTCATAGAGCCATATAATGTTGTAGCAGCTCTACTTTTATCAGAAGAGATAAAACATGCCGCCTTAAAATTATTATTTTCGGCAACACGCCGTGAATTAATTGCTCCATTAACAATAGTTCTTAAAGCAATCTCTACATTTTGGTCTACTGCTTCAATTTGTTTTAAAGAAGCTGCAAAAATACCATAATCATGCCCTTTTGCGGAACGATTCATCAAATCGTAATCTGCTACATCACCTATTATACATCGAATCTTTGGAAATTGCTTTTTAAGATAATAGTGTTTGGCCTCATCTCTACTATAAATAGTAAGTTCTGCACTATCATAAAATCTCTTTACGATTTCACGCCCTAAATAACCTGCACCACCTGTTATAAATAATTTCATTATACTATTTAAATTTTATAATTTTTGTAACTTATAAATGTTTGATATAAATCAAACTCAAACTTATCTCTAAAAGTTGGAAAAATGGAATTATTGAACAACTTATTATATTCAATTAATAATAAATATACCTCTTCAACTGTAATAGCTCTAGAAATAATTTCTTGTTCTTCAAATTTGCACACCATTTCAACAACATCCGTAACAAAAGCTAATTTCACAAGATTACTATTACATTCAACAGGAAGATTATTTAATAAATTATATGAAAATGTTGCTATAAAAGAGGTTTTGTTGGGTTTTGCATATTGCCCAAAAACATTTGGAAGTTTATAGGAAACAAAATTAGTATTCCTTTCTAAACAAAAATTTTCAAATTGTTTCTTAGCTTCTCTTTTTGATTTCCCATAAAACGTTTCAGCATCCTCATGAATAGAAGACAAAAAAGCCACATTACAATTTATATTATTCTTTTTTAAACATTCAATTGTTTGGTTTGTAATTTCATTATTCAGGTGCAAAACCATTTCTGGATTATTATGTCTATGAACACAGGCTCCATGAATAAGCCAATCTATTTCTTTCGTATTAGGCAAGACTTCTATGAAATTTCTTCCCAATTCGACAACTTCATATTTCAATATATGGCGTAAATAGTTAGTCAAATGTATTCCTAAAAAACCTTTTTCACCTGTTATAACAATTCTCATTTATTAATTAAATTTGTTTATTAACCCCAAGATATATTTTTTCTTATCATTTTTACTGGAATACCAGCGTATAAGGAATTCGTGTCTTGCAAATTTTTATTAACAACAGTATTAGCTCCAATAACTGAATTTGAAGGTACTCTTAAACCTTTTAATATTAATCCCCTACATCCTACCCAAACATTATCTTCTATTAATATTTCCTCAGGGCTATTAATGATTTTTCCTTCTTCGTCCCAAATTGTGTGATGATCCGAGTCCATAATTAAAATATCCCAAGACAATAATACATTATTCCCAAACTGAATTTTTTTTGATTAAACGATTGAACTTTCAGCAGTAATATTAAATTTATTTCCAAAAATTATTTTTCCGCTTTTAGCCACACTAATTTTTGAACCTTGACCAAAATTTGCGCTTCCCTTAAAAATAATGTCTCCCGAAATTTCCAAAATTGACCTTGAAAATCTTTTATCAAATATCCCTACTTTTGCATAACCTATTTTAACTAAACCATACCGCAATGGGCATTCAAACTTAACACTTCCTTTTAACTCCGTAAAAAGCACATTCTTAGAAATCAAAACAGGAAAATTAACTGCTTCATTAAATGAAAAATACCTAAAGTTAAAATAAATAGTTTTGAAATTTTCTTTTAGCAAACGTTTTAATAAGAAAATAGTTTTACCTATAAAGTCATTCATTTTTTTTCATTAAAGTAGTTCGACAAACAATAAACAGGTCTAAAATACAAATCAATAATACTTATTTTAATTTGACTTTGAGGATGAATTTCATTCCATCTTTTCGCAGCTCTTCTTAGTAATTTTCTTGCAATTTTATTAAGCAAAAATGGATTTTTAATTCCCATTTTTTTAAAATTCAGAAACATTTTCTTTTCTATTCCTATGTATTTTTTTTGCTGAAGCGAAAGTCTATCTGGATTATTATATTCTCTATAAAAAGCCAAAGGTTCATTTATATAATATACTCTATGCCTAAAAAACATTCGTTGATAAAAATCTACATCTTCACCAACTTTAATACTTTCATCAAACAACAAATCTGGCTGAAATATTTTTTTTCTAATCAAAGGAGTCGGTGATTTGACAACCCAAACCCCTAAAGCATTCCAAAACACATATCCTGAGCGCTTGTGGGCTTTGGTTTCACTAGCTCCTATAATTGTCCCAGTTAATTGCCCTTTTTCATCAATAACAGCTGCAGAGGAATGTACGCAATCAATTTCAGGATTTTCTAAAAAAACTTTTATTTGTTTATCAATTTTTGAACTTTCCCAAAAATCATCGTCATCTAAAAAGGCTATATATTCTCCTTTTGACAAATAAATTCCATAATTTCTAGCAGATGATAGTCCTTCATTCTCTTTATAAAAATAAGTGCAATTTGAGTACTTATTACAAATCGCTTCAGCATAATTGTCATCTGACCCATCATCTATTACAACTATTTCAATATTTGTATAGGATTGATTTACTACAGATTGAATAGCATTTTCAAGATATTCTCGACGATTATATGTTGTTATAATAACAGTAACTAAATGAATCATCTATTTGAAATTTTTGAAACAAAAAAACGAATCAATTTATAAAAATACAATGCTTTTATTTTTTTACCTGATTGAATCTTTTTAATACTTGAAATGTTTAGAAATTCTTTTTTATGACCCCAAATATAGTACTTTATATAATGATCCATGAACTGACTGTACTTTTCCGTTTGCCCAAAATAATTCATATAATGTGCTTTCTCATGATAAACACTTTCCATTTTGTTTTTTTGTAAATAAGATGATGTTGACCCATTATGTCTTCTAAAAAAGTTTAAATTTTTATTAAGAAATGCAAAAGAACTGTTTTGTAACAAATATGACCAAAGAAAAATATCCGAACATAATCTATTGGTAAACAATACAGATGGAATCTCTAATTTGGGCTTTCTAAATACAACTGAACTACCATTTGTTATATAAGTATTAAAAGGCATTTGATTTAAAAAAACACTACTATCTATAACTTTATACTTATTTATTTCGACATCCAAATCTTTGACCCTTTTAGTTGAATCGTAAATAATAGTATCGTTTTCAACATAATTACTACCCGAAAACACTAAAGAAACGCCCTCATTTATATCTAAAATAGATACTAATTGTTCAAGGAAAGTTAGTTCAGAATAATCATCTGTCTCAGCAATCCAGATATATTCTGTTTCAGCAAGTTCGATACCTTTTTGCCAGGATTTGTAACCACTTCCCGAATTATAATCGTTACTAATAAAATATTTAACCTTCGATTTATTTTGATTTACAAATTCAGTTAAAATCTCGTTACTATTGTCTGTAGAACAATCATCTATAATAATGATTTCCCAGTCTGTATATGTTTGATTTAAAATAGTATCAAGCCTATCTTTTAAAAATTTAGCATGATTATAACTTGGCAATATTATGGAAACTTTAGGCATTTAATTTTTTTCTTAAATTCATAAGCAACTAATTTCAATATACTATAATTTAATCTTTCGAAAGGATTCTTTAACAAATTATACATCCATAAATTAAACGGGATAAATCTATTTGAAAGGCATACTCCTAAAAATTTTTTTAATGCTACATTTTCTAAACTAGAATCCTTCCTTTCAATATATTTTGGAAGTTGTTTTTTGTACAACTTATGAAAATTAATAACGCTTTTCAAAAAATTAAAATCCGTATTTCCTATTGAAAAATGTTCAATTAAAATTTGATTGGTTACGACAATCTGATATTGTTTATCAAAAACATCAATGCTAATTCCTAAATCATAACAATGAAAACCTAAAATCTCTTCATTAAATTTGACAGTTGTACTTTTTCTAAGTCCAATAAAAACACCATCAATTACGACCACTTTTTCGAGACTTGATTCTTTAAATCCACGGTTAATATGACTTGTTTCTTTATAAGGTTGATGCTGAATCAGGTTCATCGTTAAAAGTTCTTCCTTTGTATGCCAAAAGGCACTGGGAAATTTACTTTTATATTTTGCTCCTGCAATTCCTACTAATCCAATTTTTAAATTATTGGCAAATATATTTGTTAAAATCTCACCCCAGTTTTTAGTATGAAAAAGAACATCTTCATGAATAAAAAGTAAATATTCGTATTTTGACTTTTGAATACCAATATTATAAGCTTTTGTAATTGGTACATTCTCAACCAGATTATTAACTTTTATAATTTCATATGTTACAACTCCTATTGTTTCTTCTATACTTTTTAGCACTTTATTGTAAAGATGCAAATCCCTAGAACATATAATTATTGAAATCATTAATTTAAATTATTATCAAATATTAGTGTAAAAAAGAGAAGAAAACCGGCTATTTAGCTTTAAACTTAAGAGCTTTTTTTAAAATTTGCTTTACAAATTTTAAAACTCCAAATGTATTTAGTCCTTTTTTAATCATTAATCCTCCTTGATATGTGTTTGATTTTTTTACTGCTTTCAAATTATTTCTAAACAGTTTAGTTGAATCATAATATCGAGTTAATAAACCAACCGAAAACTTATGATATTGATCGTAAGTTAAAATTTCTCTCAAGGAACCTAAAACCTTAATCTGATTATCATCTGCACCTATTGTATTCATTCTCCCAGAAGGATTTATTCTATAAAAAGCCAAAGGTAAATCTATAAAAACGAATTTAGGGTTATCCTTAAAAAGATTAATCCAAACTATCCAATCTTCTTGAGCAGATAAATTTTCAGGAAACTTAATACTTTCAAACAATTTTATATCAAAAAAACCACATTGTAACTGAATTGAAAAAAAATGAAATAAAAAATTTTCAAACGTTAATGATTTTTCGTTCATTTCGCAAAAAGGAGGCAAAACTTCTTTTGAATCTGATGAAAGCATATTGAAATTTGACACTACTATTCCTAACTCATTACTTTTATCTTCTTTTAATTTATCAATAGAAAGTTGCATTTTTCTACTATCCAAAATATCATCAGAATCTAAAAATTGGATATACTTTCCGGAAGCTTTTGCAATTCCAAAATTTCTGGCACTACTTACACCGTTGTTTTTTTTATAAAAATACTTAAATCGGTTGTCCTTGGATACCCAACGCTGGGCAATAGTTTCAGTATCATCGGTACTGCCATCATCTACAATAATGCATTCCCAATCTGTATAAATTTGGTTATAAACAGATTCTAAAGCCTCGTCTAAAAAATCACCTTGATTATAACAAGGGACTATTACTGATACAACCATAAAATCATTACTTTTTTAAAACTCTATTTTTATTAAACTTGTTGATTACTTTCGTTTTTAGCATTTCTGTTGTCTTCCCTTTCACTACAAAGATAATCTCTTTTAAAGGTAAATAAGTTAGTGCTTGTAAACGCCATTTTTTATCTAAGCCTATAGTAGTTTTTTCAAAATATAATTCAAAAACTAATCTCCGATTAATGACACTAAGAATATTAATTAATTCTTTTTGAGAATAAATTTTTTGTTTTTTGTTTTGAAGAGCCAATTGTTTTATCCATTTAAAAAACAAAACTAAGTCGCTCATCGAAATCTTTTGGGTTAACCAAAGCATCTTAGCTATTAAATCATCTGAGAAAATTTTATTGTCATAATTTAGTTTTTTAAATAAAAACAATTTAATATCTATATCTCCCTTTCTTTGTGTATCAAAAAATAACTTTGTTACCTGCGTATCATGTGATCTGTAATAATACAAAACCTCCTGTATGTTATATAACTTACAGGCCCAAGAAATGCGAGACCAAAAATCATAATCTTCTACATGCTTTTTATTTTCATCAAAACTGTAACTTTCTAATGCCTTCTTTTCAAACATTACTGCCCCTAAACTCATTGAACATTGTAACAACAACTGAGCAACAATTTCTTCATGAAACTCTTTATGCTTAATTATTTTATTGTGAATTCCAAACCTTTGAAGCCAACAACCACAAACTTTTATTTCGGGATTAGTTAATAGAACATCTAATTGTTTTTGAAAACGATTTGGTGCACTAATATCATCCCCATCCATACGGGCAATATATTCTCCTTTTGCCTGTTTAAAACCCAAATTCAAACTATCTATAAGTCCTAAATTTTTATCTTTTTTAATTAATCTGATTCTTGAATCTGAAAATTCCATGATTCGATCAACGGTATTATCAGTAGAACCATCATCAATAATCAATAATTCAAAATCAGAGTATGTTTGATTTAAAACACTTTCAATAGATTCCTTTATATAGGACTCTACATTGTAAACTGGCATAAGAACCGTTATTCTTGGATTTTTTTTGTTCATTTAGAAAAATATGAATTTTATTTTCTTAAAATCGAATTAAGCTTAGTATATCCAGTACCTCTAATTTTATGCAAATTAAACCTATTATACACGAGCATAATAAAGGATATTACTGTTTTTTTTAAAGTTAAAATCTTATATTTTTTCGCTACAGCAATTGCCTTAAAATAAAGTTTTATGGATCCATTGGGGATCACTAAACCTCTGAATGTCCTATCAAAATAAAGTACTGTATCCTCATTTTCTCTATCATAATACTTATTCAAAAAACTGATATGGCTTTCAATAATATCATTCAGTACTGAATTTAATTGCTGCGCTTTAGAATTATCTACTCTATAATAAGTATCATGAGGTAAATCATTTGCCGTAATACATTTATAATTCTTTTGCAAAACTCTCAAATGAAAATCGGGATCTTCCAACCGAATCATTCCTTCATCAAATCCACTTTCTTTAACAATCCTAGCTCTCCACAATGGAGCTGTTACCGTAAAGGGATAATTTCCTTTTAAAAATTCCTTTTTATAAAAAATACTTTCCTCTGATTCCTTAGGAGGGATTATATTGCATAATCTTTCTGTTATCTTATTATCAGCCAAAATATTCATCTTAAAAACCCAAAAATCAAAGTTGCCATTATAATTAGCAAAATCAATTCTTTGCTCTAAACAAAAGGGCTCTAATATATCGTCTGAATCAAGAAAAATAACATATTCTCCAACTGATTTTTCTACTCCATAATTTCTACATGATGAAGGTCCTTTTAACTTATTGGCAGGCCTTTTTTCATATAGAATTCGTCCATTTTTTTTCACATATTTACCAATAATTTCCTCGGAATTGTCCGTTGAACCATCATCAACAACAATACATTCCCAATTAGTATATGTTTGTACTAATACTGAATCTAGCGTTTCACCAATAAGATGAGCTCGATTATAAGTTGGAATAATTATAGAGACTAATGGATTTATATTTTGCAATTTTTCCAACGTTTTTCAATTTTATAACTACCTCTAGAAAGAATTAAAAGCAAATTCCCTAAAACTTGAAACTCTATTGCTAACTTAAGTTTTATTGGTCTCAAAATTGGGCATAATTCTTTTATAATGTACTTTGAATTCGAATAATTTGAATTTTCGATACTTCTAAAAAAAAAGTTTATCAATGTTCTGTAATAAAAAACAATCAACTCTGAATCTTTCAGTTCTACACTTCTTTTAAAATTCTGAATAGCAATATAAGTTCTGGAAGCTACATGATGTTCATTATATTTTTCCTCATTTGCACTTTTTGCATTTTCATGCTGCCTATACAGAAACAAAGGTTCATTTATAATTAAATATGATTCTTTTTCTATTTTAAAAAAAAGTCTTGAAAATAATTCTCCTTCTTGTCCTCTAATTATAAAATTTAAAAATAATTCTTTCCCTATTAAAAATGTTTTTTTAATTAAAACCGAATTTGTAATAATTTCATTTTTCCATAACAAATAATCTTTAAATAAAGAATCTGTATCATAAACATTCATTAAAACTTTATTCTTTAATTTTTCATCAACATAATATCCCGAAGAAATTACAAATTCCAACTCTGGTCTAAATGCAAGCATCTTTGTTTTTAAAAAATTTTCCAGCATAACATCATCATCATCAAACCAATTTACATATTCTCCTTTACTCAGTTCAAAACCATAATTTCGAGCATCATTTCCTCCTTTTAATCTATCATTAGGGCGATGATGAAACTGAAAACGAGAATCACTTTGTACATACTCTCCAACTACTTCTGCCGTAGTGTCCGTTGACCCATCATCAACAATAATACATTCCCAATTAGTGTAAGTTTGCCTCAACACAGAATCGAGTGTTTCACCTATAAGGTGGGCTCTATTATATGTAGGAATTATCACGGAAACTAAAGAATTATTCATGAGTATTACTAATTGCTCTTTCTATTAAATCATCAATAACATCTAGATGCCTTCTCAACGTAAAATTAGCTTTCATTCGCAACTTTCCATTATTTCCCAACTGTATGGCTAATTCTTTATTCTTTAAAAGTAGTATCATTTTTTCAGCCATAGCATCAACATCATGCTCTTCAACTAACAAACCTGTTTCATTATCAATAATCACATCTGGAATCCCTGCATGAATAGTTGAAATTACAGGCAATCCTGCAGCACTAGCTTCTAAAACAGCAACAGGCGTTCCTTCTTGATCTCCATTCAAAGCAGTAACAGAATGCTGCACAAAAGCCAATCCTTTGGATAAATACTCAATAAATTGTACTCTATTAATAACTCCAGGCAACAAAACTGCCTCTTCTAATTGCATTAATCTTACAAGGTTCAAACAAGTCTCAAATAATTCTCCTATACCTCCTATTACCAGTCTTGCATTTGGAAATTGATCATGTACTTTTTTGAATGCTAAAATGGTATAATAAGGGGCTTTTTTATTTACAAAACGCCCTAATCCTATGAAAGTTGATTCTGTAAAATTTGGTTTAATTTCATTAAAAACTGAATTGGCAACACAAGGATTGTATATCACTTTTTCCTTTAAACAACCTATTTCAATTAATCTCTTCTGCATCGAAATTGAAACCGCAATAACAAATGTACTGTAATCAAAAACTTCTTTGTAATAATTACTATTTTCAATAACAGATTGCACAGATGCATCAAAGCCATGAAAATGAGCAATTAAAGGGATTTTTTGATTCTTGCAGACATTTACAATTTGGTGAGCAGTTGGTCCATATTGTGCCAAAACAACCTGAACTTTATTCTTTTTTAGTGAATAACTAAAAGCTTCCTCAGCTACCGATACTGTTTTAAATCCTAGTCTGCGTTTTATTTTTATTGACCAAGCAATGTATTGATTACTCAATTTTCCAAATTCCTCTAAATAGTGCGGGACTTCTCCACCAAAATAATAAAACACCTTCCCCTTTAATCCATTTTTTTGTTCTTGAATAAAAGTCTCGGAATACCCATTTTGAGAAGGAGAAACTATGGCAATTCTATTGTGCTGTAATTCCATATAACCTGCTTATACTAAAAAATTATAATTTACTTTTAGCCTTAATTAATTCTACCCTGTCTTTGAATATACATTTTCAAAAAAAAATACAATGGTGTTTGTTTTAATTTAATATCATAAAAAGATTTATAGAAAACGGTCTTATAACTATGTAAATTAAACCACTTATCATATAACAACCATTCAGCTTGCGAATTACTTATTTTGACTGATTGCATAAAAAAACGGACTTCTTTTTCTTCTAACAAACGCCTTCTCTTCTTTGTATTATCAAAATGATTACGACTTACAGATTGGTGTTCTCTAAAATAATTTAACGTTTCTGACAAAAAAAATATTTTTGATTTTAAAGCTATCTTAATCCAAAAATACCAATCACCACACATTTTCATTTGCACCAAAGACTCTGAAAAACAAGAATTATCTACTAAGTTTTTTTTAAAAATTACTGCACTAGCATTTGGAATAACATTAAAAAAACTAAAATACGATTCAACAAATTTCTGCCCATCATAAAGAAAATTCATTTCCCAAATATTTGGTTCAAATCCTTTTGTATAATTAACTCTGTCGTTTAAAAAAAGACCCTTTTCATCAACATCATTGGTTTGACAATAAGCAATTCCGATTGCTGCATCTGCCTCAATATGATTTATCATTTTACTTAAAAAACTGAGTTCACAAAAATCATCACTTTCAGCAATCCAAATAAAATTACCATTTGCTAATTGGATCCCTTTTTGCCACTGTTTAAAAGTACTTCCCGAATTTTTATCATTAACTATAAAATGAGATACTTTGGGATGGTTAGCATATTGTTGCAAAATAATCAGACTATCGTCTGTACTTTTATCATCCAAAAGGATAACTTCAAAATCTTGAAAGGTTTGATTAAAAACACTTTCTAATCGTTGAACCAAAAATTGTTCATGATTGTAATTTGGGATAATTATGGATACTTTTGGGTTCAATTTTCTAATGCTTTTTTAGTTGCTTCTAGATAAGCTGTACCATACTTAATACAGGGTTCTAAATGATTTCCTTCAGCCCATTCGTTCATTGCATTAATAAAAATAAAATTCTCTTCAACTGAGTAAGGTATAAAATGCTTAACTATATAATCTAACCACTTATAATACAACTCTGGACTACTACCTATAGCCACTGCTCCCCTTTCTTTTTTCCTTGCTGTATTATCCCATGACGGTGTAACACAACGATAGAATTTATAATCTGGAATCTTTTTTTCAATGCAATTTTTAACACCAAGTTCAAAATCTCTTAAATCAATTGGCGAAGATTTAGATTTCTTTTTGAAGAAATCAAACAGTCCTTTCTTTTGATTTATTTTTAATTTATTTTTAATGACTGCCAAAGGAGAAAACTCAATTGCAGCATCAAAACCTAATTTTTGAGGTACGCTTGTCTCTCCAAAACTATCTGTAATACACAGATACAAATCTGGAAAACCAAATTCATTAATAGCTATTTCTCTCCAAATTGCTGCTGTCTTTTTTATATCTGGTAACAAACTGTGCCTGTAAAGTACAAATACAGGTTTATTATCAACCTTTATATAACGGGAATCAGAAAATACATTTTCACATAGCCAACGCATGTGCTCCTTATCATCTTCTAAATTATAGTCTTGTTTCATGAGTACATCATCCTCATTTCCGTCCCATCGGCGTGTCCAATTTTCATTAGCCCAACATAACATAAAAGGCATATTCAAATCCTTTTGCTGTAGCATTCCATCAATGGGTTGCTCTAACAGTCTTTTACCGTTAAACCAATAATGATAATAACAAAAACCTTGAATTCCGTATGCCTGAGCTAAATCAGCCTGAGCTTGCCTAGCCTCAGGTAAACGTAAATCATAGAATCCTAAATCTGTGGGCAACTGAGGTTGATAGTGCCCCTCAAATAAAGGTTGTGCTTTAGTGACATTAGTCCACTCCGTAAAACCTTTTCCCCACCATTGATCATTTTCTGGAATGGGATGAAATTGTGGCAATACAAATGCTATCGGTTTAATTTTCATCTATTTAACATTCTTTTTTTGAACTACAATTTCTATATACTCTGCTCTAATACCATAATTCAAGTCATCTATATAAATAATTTCGCATTCATCTGCCGTATATTCTTTAATAATATCTTTAATATCATATCCCCAATGAAAAGTTACAGGTGATCCTTTACTATCAATTGGATTTCCATGCCATTCAGGTTCAAACAAAAAAACAGGTTCTCCATCAGAACCTTTCTTAGCCCAACGCTGTGTAGCCTTATGCTTATTTATAATTGGTACTGAAAAAATATGAGCTCCTCCAGATTTTAATGTACGTTGTATTTCGCTAAAAGCTTTTTCTGGATTGTAGATATGTTCCATAACATCGGAAGTTACCACAATATCAAACATTGCATCATCAAATGTTTGTTGTTCTAAATCTTCATTGCGTACACCATTTACATAATCTCCCAAATTTGTATTCCCAAAAAATTGTGTTTCTGTATAATTTTGGGCTTTTTCTCTAAGTAATTTGCTATGTCCCCTATTTCCTGGAGATGATTCATGAATAGCTAATGTTTCCCAATTAGGATAGTATTCTTTTATAACTTTCATTAATGCACGCTCTCGGGGAATGCAACCACAATTAGTACATTTAAAATGATCCCTTAACCATGAGTTTCTTGCAATAAATAAAGTATCTTGCTCACAACAAGGGCAAAATCCTTTTTGTTTAAAAAAAAAAGTCGCAAACCTAGTTTCATAAATTGCTATTATTTTTTCTCTAATATATTTTTTAATTTTATTTTTCACTTACTTATTTTAATTAGTTAATAGCTTTTTTAAATTCTGAATAAACATATTCTTTATTAGAATGTGTATTCAACATAAATTGCTTGGCATTTATTCCTTTTTGAATTCTATAATTTGAATTATCATAAAAAGACAAAATAGAATCGCTTAAAGCCGATATGTCTAAAAAAGGAACTACAACTCCTCCATCACTATTTTTTATAAAGTCAATACTACCGCAAACCGTATCAAAACAAAGAGAAGGTATAGCAAATTGAGCTGCTTCTAATATAACCAACGGATAAGGATCTTCCCTAGAAGTTAATAAGAACAAATCAATTTCTTGATAAAAAGAATCTAAATCAGAGGAAGCAGATTCAAAAAAAACTTTCCCTATTAGATTTGTCATTTTAATTTGATATTCCAATCTCATTAATTCAATTCCATTATTTGCTCCTTTCCATTTAAATACAACAGAAGCATTGGGACGTTTCAAAAACAAGTCATTAGCTACTTGTAAAAACAAATCAGCACCTTTTCGCCAATCAATAGTACCACATCCACCAACAACAAAACTGTTCTGAATTTCTTTATTTCTATGAGTATCTAAACTATTTTTACTTTCAATATATGAGGGCATTACTGCAATTATATCATTTTTAACATTAAATTCTCGATGTAAAAATTTTTTTACCAAAGCACTAGGAACCCAAAACTGATCTGAATTTTTTATCACTATCTCAATTCTATTAGCAGTAGTATAGGTTTTACTCGCTACTTCTAATTCGTGAATATAACTTATTATTTGTCCTTTATAATGAGTTCTTATCTTTCCTAAAATATCACCGTTGGTTATTGTATTAGAAACGATACAATGGTATTGATTCAAAAATTCCTTGTCTTCTAATAATGATTTTGTCTTAAATAATTTATTCTTAATAAAATCAAACTTTGTTTTTTTCTGTTGTTCCAAACAATAACTTGTTGCCAATTCTCTAAAATTATTTTCTAAAACACCGCCTTTTTTTAAAAGAAAATGTATTTCAAATTCGTTAAAAGACAACAACAATTTGGCCAAGTTTAATAATAAAATTGGCGCTCCTGTCCTTGAGGCATCATGTGATAAGAATAGAACTTTTTTCATTATTAAAAAGAATATTTTTTCAATTGATTATATATCCCAGACAAATTTGGACTTAATTCATTCCCCAAATCCTCTGCCCTAGACAACTGTTTTTCAGGGAACTGTTTATCAATACTGCCTCCTATAAATTCCTCTATTTTTTCAAGAACTTCTAACGAAAATAATTGATTGAAATGAACAAACATCCAATTTTCTTTTTGAATATCTTTTTCATAATTTTCAAGTATGTGCGAATACATCGATTCCCAAACTTTTAAAGCTCTTTCACTAGTCATTTTTAAAGGATGCAAAGCTTTATTCTCTTCACACTCTCTAACAATGCTATTTGCTGTTTTAAAAGGCTCTCTATAAACAACCAAATATTTTGCTGCTATATTATTCTTTTTAAAAAGTTTCTTCCAAATAGGCAATGTATAACTAAAACGAGGGTCTTTATAACAAAAAGAAGGTTTATTAATTAACACTTCTATTCTATTATCTATAGAACTCGTTGTTTTAATTTTTTTCCCTTTTGGAATTACTGCTAACCATCTCGCTCTATAAAAAGTAAAAGAGGGGAAAATCCATTTCCTTAATGTTTCAGGTATTGAAATTAAATTTTCTTTTAATATATCTTCGTTAACTGTATTTACTTCGTAATCTTCAAAATAACCTTTTGGATTTGCCTTATCTTTCTTCAAATATTCAAAATTTTCACCTAAATGAAAACCTGATTTTACAAGTATTCCGGTTAACATACTCGTTCCACTTCTTCCAGAACCTAAGATTAAAATATTATTCATTATTATTTAAAAAAATTAGATAGAAATGTATTTCTCTTTTTCGGCAATTGTACCTTCAATTGATTTAAAACACTTAAATCATTATACTTACCGTTAGTTAAATCAATAAGCTCATATCCTTTACTCCCTTTTGATATCAAAAATTGATTAAAAGGCAATGCGTATATTTTAACATTTTTAGCCTCGGCAAAATAGACAGCAAAAGGAAATACAAATGTTGGCTCAAATGTTTTATCATGTTGCCAAACGCTTGAACAAAAATCATCTCCAGCTATAAAACCATTAGACTTAATCTTATCCCATATAGCTATTAAATCAACTGTAATTCCCTTTAGCGTATGATCTCCATCTATATAAGCAAAATCTAAAGAATCATTATTAATTTCTTGATGCATTTCTTGAGTTTTACCTCTTAAAATAATCCTCTTATTACGAACAAATTCAGTCTTCTTTAAGGTTTCATTATAATAATCTTCAAATATTTCATCTTCTGTATTAGCTGGTTTATTCCATTCTTTCAACTTTCTCCAAGGATCAATCATGTAATATTTCTCTATAGAATCGCAATTCAAAAGAATATTTTCAGCAAATTCACCTCTATAAACACCTAACTCAACTATATTTTTAAATCCTTTGTGTTTTACAAAAGAAGTCCAAAGCTGTAATCTATCTTTAGAGTTACCAATTATATTTTCAATGTCCATCACTTTTATTAAGATTAATTATTATAACTATTTTTAAAAGAACAATCTAACAAAAAAGAAGGAAAAATTTCACTTTCATGCAAAACCTGTATTATTAAAACTTTTTTTATTCTTAGATATGGTTCCCTTGTTTGTTTTTTATTTATAGAAATATCTAAAGTATAAAACCCTTTTGACAGTTGTATTTTTTCTAGTAACATCTCAAATTCTATAAGACCATCTTTAAAAAACAACTCATTTTGATTACTATGATCAATATATGCCACTTCACGTTGTTCCTTATCATAAATCACGATTATAAAAATAGGCATCTCAATTTCTCGATTTTGTCTAATTTTAAAATAAAGCTTTAGTGGTTCTCCCCATTTTATTTGAGCAATCCCTTTTTCATTATTATTTATATTTAATCCTTTTGCTTCTAACATTTCAAAAGTACCATCATCAAAAGCAATATTAGATTCATTATCTAAAAATCGACTATAATAAAAATCAATTCCTTTGCCCACTTCTTTGCCTTGAAATTCGGATTCTCCTTTATCCATTAAAACAATTTGGTTACAAATACGTGATACCATCGGCATTGCGTGAGAAACAAAAACAATAGCTGTATTAGGTAAAATAGTATCTATTCTTTTAAAACATTTCAGGATAAATCCTAAATCACCAACTGCTAAAACCTCATCGATAATCAATACATCAGGTTCCATTTGTGCCGCAATAGCAAAACCTAAACGTACCTTCATTCCCGAACTATAATTTTGTACAGGCATATCTATAAATTCTTCTATCTCTGCAAAGGCAACAATAGCATCAAACTTGTCTTTAATTTCTTGCTTGCTAAAGCCTATGATAGCAGCGTTATTATAGATATTTTCGCGACCTGTAAGTATCGGATTAAAGCCTGCTCCTAATTCTATCAAAGCACCTACCTTACCATACATGGTTACACTACCTTCATCGGGTGCAATCAAGCCATTTAATATTTTAAGCAGAGTACTTTTACCTGCCCCATTATGACCTATAAGCCCTAAACATTCGCCACGACGTACTTCAAAACTAATATTACTTACAGCCCAAAACTCATCTTTTCGTAACGACTTGTCTTGTTTTCTTCTTATAATACCGCTAAAAACATCGCTTAAACCATAAAGCAAACTTTTTTTGAGACCTTTGGCAAATTTCTTAGAAACGTGATCTACTTTTATCAATACTTCTCCCATAATTAACTCATTCTTTCAGTTAATATTGGCATCGAAACTCTATAAATAATTAAAGCTAATATGCTCAAAATTGTTGTTACCAAAATCCCTACACCCCAGAAGACAGGATTTTCTATATTATAACCAGTTAGTACATTACGCAAATCGGTAATAATATAACTCAAAGGGTTTAACAGCATTATCTTACGCATTATTCCATTAGATGGCATAGCATAAACTACAGGAGTCGCATACATCAAAAACTGGAGTCCAATAGGAATCAAACGACTAATGTCGGTATAAAGTAAACTTATTGGCATCAACAAAGTTCCAACAGCCACAAAAAATACAATAGTCAAAAACAAAAGAGGGATAAAAAAAAGAATTTCTATCGTAGGAACAATTTTAAAGAAAATCAAAAAGAGTATTATTAGTCCAATTTTAATAAAAAAATTAAATAAAAACTTTAATATCCCTAATGTAATTAAAGCCTCTTTATCAAAATTAATTTTAGTAATAATACTTTGGTTGGCATTAACACTTGCCGAAGTCAGATTGATACATTCTCCTATAATACCCCATAAAGTTGTTCCTATCAAAACAAAAGCGGGATAAGGAATATTAGTTGTTGTCACTTTGATTGTTCCTGATGATTGCAAAAAAATCCAAACTAAAGAGTTAATTAATAAAGGGAAAATAGCCCAAAAAATACCCAAAAAAGATTGTCGATATTGCGCCTGTATGTCTCGCTTTGCTAATTGTTTTGCTAAATAAAAAGAATCTCTATATCCCTTTAAACTAGCTTTTAGAATGTTCCTAAAACTATAATTGTTGGAACTGGTATAAATATGTTTTTCTAAATTCATTTAAATTTTTCTTTCTGTATAATCCATTTTACTTTTCGTTTATTTCTATCCAACTTACTCAAAATACTTATTCAAGTTACGTTTTCTGAAATTAAAAAGTAAGATTTCAAAACATACAAGTATGTTCTTTATTAATACAATCTTTTTTTAATAATACCCATTATTTTTTCTACTGCTTGTTCTGGAGATTCTTCAATTGTATGTATAATAATATCAGGTTTTACGGGGTTCTCATAAGGTGAACTAATTCCTGTAAAATTTTTAATTTCTCCCGTACGAGCCTTTTTATATAATCCTTTAATATCTCTCTGTTCGCAAATTGCTAATGGAGTATTAACAAAAACTTCAACATAATTTTCGCATCCAACAATATTCTTAACTAATTCACGTACGACTACCGTTGGCGAAATAAAAGCGCCGATAACAATAGTGCCTGCATCAACAAATAATTTGGCAACCTCGGCAGTACGTCTCAAATTTTCATTACGTCCTTCTTCAGTAAAAGCAAGCTCTTTATTTAATCCATTCCTTAAATTATCACCATCAAGTGTATAGGTATGAAAATCTTGTTGATACAATTTCGTCTCAAGTAAATTAGCAATAGTCGATTTTCCTGAACCTGAAAGTCCAGTAAACCAAATTAAAAAAGACCGATGTCCATTCTTTGCCTCTCGATCCTTTCTCCCTATAGTATAGGACTGAACTAAATTTGATTTTTCCATCAACATCAACTATTATTTAACTACAAAAAAAGGATTTAGTAAGCTTTCTTTATTATATTTCAGCTCCTCTTCTAAATCAATCTGCATGACCTTTAAGCCAACAGCGTTACAAATCGCATGACCCGCGGCAGTGTCCCATTCCATTGTTGGCGCAAATCTAGGATAAATATTTGCTTTTCCATCTGCTAGTAAACAAAATTTTAAAGAGCTGCCTCTTGAAACCAAAGAAACTTTTTTACCCAATTGAGTTAAATCGTCAATATACAATTCAGTTTCAGAATTCAGATGAGAACGACTTGCAACTATTATGACTTCATTTTCTCTTGACAAACTAGGAACTAAAAGCTGAGACTGTCCTTTCATTTTATTTGCAAAAAAATGACTACTCAAATCAATCTTATACGCTTTGTTATCCTGAACAACAGCATAGTACAACGTTTTGGTTACAGGCACATAAATCACTCCCAAAACTGGCCGCATATTTTTTATTAATGCAATATTAACAGTAAATTCTCCATTTCTCTTTATAAATTCCTTGGTTCCATCCAATGGATCAATCATCCAGCAACTTTCAAAGCTCTTTCTATCTTCAAAATTAATTTGCTTATTCTCTTCACTTATTATTGGAATCTTAGTAGGAATTAATATAGAATTTATAATAGCATTAGCTCTTTCATCTGCTACTGTAAGTGGAGAATGATCTGATTTAAAAGAAATTTCAAAATCCTTGGAATAAATATTCATAATTTCAGCACCAGCGGACACCGCAGCATTTATAGCTATTTCAAGTAATTCATTCATTTTTTTTATTTATAAGAAAACATCATAACGCGATCTCTTTGCGTCAAATTATTTTATATATTATTATATTTTGTAAGATATTTCAAAATCATAGAATTATTGTCTCAAAAAAAGAGCTACTTAAAATGTAAAGGTTGAAAGAAAGACTCATCGTTTTTACAACTTCAATAATTCAATCGCAATCAAAAAAGGTTCACAAGAACAATCTTGTAAACCTTTTCTTTTAGTAGTTATTTAAAATTTTATTTATCTAAAATCTCAAAAGTTGAATTCATACTCTTAAACTCAGGGACTATGACTTTCATTTTGGCAACTATATCATCATTATCAAAGAAATTAGCTATCCCGATCAATTCATCAATATCTCCATGTAAACTTTCAAATTCATCTTGAATTTCTTGAGCAATCATGATTTTTTCATGGTAAGTAGGGACAGTCTTTGCTGTATCATTCAATAATTCTTCATATAATTTTTCTCCTGGACGTAATCCAACAACCTCTATCTTAATATCTCTATCTGGAATAAACCCAGCCAATTTAATCATCTTTTTGGCCAAATCTAAAATACGAACAGGCTTACCCATGTCGAAAATATAAATTTCACCTCCATTACCCATTGCGCCAGCCTCTAGAACCAACTGACAAGCTTCTGGAATGGTCATAAAATAACGAATGATATCTGGATGCGTAATTGTTACGGGACCTCCATTGGCAATTTGTTTGGTAAATAATGGTACAACAGAACCATTAGACCCCAAAACATTTCCAAAACGAGTAGTAATAAATTTTGTTGCATTGATCTTATTCTCTCTCTGGGTCTTTATTTGCAAAGATTGAACGTATTTTTCAGCAATTCTTTTGCTGGCTCCCATAACATTACTAGGGTTTACCGCCTTATCTGTTGAAACCATAACAAATTTTACGACCCCATATTCACAAGACAAATCTGCTAAATTTTTAGTTCCCATAATATTAGTCAAAATAGCTTCTGATGGATTTTCTTCCATTAAAGGCACATGCTTATAGGCTGCTGCATGATAAACAACTTGTGGCTTATACGTTTTAAAAACCCTATTCATGACTTCTTTATTCCTAACATCAGCAATAACATTTCTAATTTTTGATTTTGGAAATGAACTTTCCAATTCAAGACTTAAATGATGCAACGGCGTTTCGGCTTGATCTAAAATAATGACTCTCTTTGGATTGAATGTTAATACTTGTCTAACTATTTCACTTCCGATAGAACCAGCTGCTCCTGAGATTAAAACAGTTTTATCTTTTAATTGTTTCGAAATAGATTTATTATCCAAAACAATTGGTTTTCTCCCTAATAAATCTTCAATTTGAATATTCTTTACCTTTTGAGAAATCTCTTTTTGGTTTTCCCAGTCGGTAATCAAAGGCACAGTATAAACTCTGTAATTAAACTCTAAACATTGATCTACAACAATCAATTGCTCTTCTTTACTTATACTCTTATCTGCCATAATAACTGCCTCGGCACCTACTGAACGCATTAAAGAAGGTAATTTTTTCTTTTGAACTAATATGGGTAAATCTAACATCCTCTTAGATGCATTTTGATTATTTCTATCAACAAAACCTACGATTTTAAAACGAGTAGGAGTTTCAAATTTTAATGCATTGGCTACCGAAATAGCATTCGCATCTGTACCATAAATAACGGTTCGGATTAATTTAGTTGTATTTTTTTCAGATAGATATAATTCAAAAGTTTGTTTAACAACAACACGATATAAAAATAAACCGCAAAAAGAAAGTACTACATTGATAAAAAATGCAGTAGTCAAAAATACTCGTTCATCGTATAATAACTCATAAGCAAAATTAAAGATCAAGAATACGATCAAAACTGAAATTTGTGAAAACAAAAGCTTCACAGCATCAATATAAGATGAGTGTCTAATAATCCCCGAATAAGTTCGAAATATCCAAAAAAAGAAAACATTAATTCCAAAAAAACAAGACGTAAAAAAAACGTCATGTGAAGTAAGAATATATCTTAAACCCGTCCCTCTAAAAATAAGTAAGGTGAAAAAAAATGTAATTATCAAAACTGACAAATCAATCATTACAATAATCCACCTAGGCAAATAACTCAAATTACGGATACTTAATTTCAGATTATCTCTAGAAAAAATTCCAGCGTATATGGAGTTTTTAAGCATATTATAAGGCATTTAAAATTTCTAAAAGAAATAATTGATAAAAACAAAAATACAAATTATTATCTTTATAAAAATAGATTAATTGAACTAAATAGTCTTTCATAAATAAAAGGTCTAAATACAACAATACCATCCTGAGCGACAATTAACAATCCGATTTTTCAAACAAACGCATCAAAGTAATACAAATTTGATTATTTAATTTTCACCTCTTTTAAAGATAAATTTACAAGTTCTAATAATAATCTTCAAATCATTACAAAAACTTTGATGGTGATAATAATCCAAGTTCATTTTTACTTTATCTGGAAAAAGAACTTCATCATTATAAACTAAAGGATTACTTTGATTTCGTAACAATACATCTTCATTGTAATATTTCAAAGATGCTAAACTTGTCAATCCAGGTTTTAATTTCAGGATTTTTCGATTCTCATCTTCTAACAAATCATAGTACCCCTCAATATCTGGCCTTGGTCCCACAAAACTCATTTCTCCTTTCAATACATTGATAAGTTGTGGTAACTCATCTAATTTAGAATTTCGGAGTAATTGCCCCATCTTAGATATTTGCAGCTCTTTTATATTTTGGTTTACTTGAATGGTTCTAAGCTTATAGATTTTAAATCGCTTTCCATACTGACCAATACGTACTTGTGTAAAAATTCCATTAGTCCGAGTATCAATAACCGATAAAATCCAGGCCAGAAATAATACCCAAAAAAACAAACAAAGGAGTATTACTGAAAATAAAACATCAAAAAATCTTTTAGTTATTGACCGCAATTGAAAATTAATTAAGTAAAATATAATATTATATTACAATTCTCAAATTTTTTGTAAAGTAATTTTTTGGACAACTCTTTTTCTAATCCATAAATAAAATAGAATTTGAAATAGTAAAAAAGGAACAATAATTTGGAGTGATAATTCCCCTATTTGTTGCAAATAAAGTAATATTACATTAATTGACACTTGAATTCCTGAGTACAATAATGACACTACTAAATGAGAGTATCCTAATTCATTAGCCAAATATTGATATAAATGAGATCTGTGGGGTGTCAAAATATTCTCTTTCTTTTTAATACGGGTAAAAATGGTAATTACAGAATCAATCCCATAAACAGATAAGAACAGAAGATATCCAATTTGACCTGAATCTAAAATTGTTTTCATCATAAAATACCCCAAAAACAAAGCCATACTAATGCTACCAACATCACCTGCAAATGTCTTAGCTCTTTTTCTAACATTAAAAATACCAAATGCACAACAAGACAATCCCATAGTAATCAATAATGGTAAACTCTCCTTATTTATTTCTATAAAAGAAAAACTCACTATAGCAAAAAATGAATACAATACAGTAATTCCATTGATACCATCCATAAAATTAAAAACATTCACCCAACCTATCATCAAAATAAAAATTACAGGTAAGATCCAAAACAATTGGGTAAATAACCCTAAATCATAAAAAACTAAACAAATGGCTATAGCATGAGATGCAAATCGGGGTAATTGAGACAAAGGCTTTATATCATCTATAAAACTTACAATAGCTACCAAAACTACTGCAATGGTTATTGACAAAGAAACATATCCTAGAATATATGCAATTAGAATTGCAAAAGGAAAAATAATACCTCCACCACGCAAAGTAATTGAAGTGTGAGAAGAACGACTATTTGGCTTGTCTATTATATTAAAATGATCAGCAATTTTGAAATAAATCAACTCAATACCAATAAATAAAAAAAGCAATGCGATGTATATCATACAGGAGATTTTTTATTCTTAGTTAATCATAACCAAAAATAGATAACGAATAACTAAATAATTTTAATTACAATTTGTGTTTTAAAAGACCTAACAAATATTCTCCATAACCAGATTTCTTCAATGGCTCAGCTAAATCTCTTAATTCTTGTTCTGTTATAAATCCTTGTCTCCAAGCAATCTCTTCAATACAACCCACTTTCAAACCTTGACGTTCTTCTAAAACCTGTACAAATTGTCCAGCTTGCATCAAGCTATTAAAAGTCCCTGTGTCCAACCAAGCAGTTCCTCTACTCAATATACCAACTTTTAAAGCTCCTTTTTCTAAATATACTTTATTCACATCGGTAATCTCATATTCACCTCTTGCACTAGGTTTAATATTCTTGGCAATTTCTACCACTGAATTATCATAAAAATACAATCCTGGAACAGCATAATTAGATTTAGGCTCTAAAGGTTTTTCTTCAATAGAGAGTGCTTTAAGATTTTTATCAAACTCCACTACTCCATATCGCTCAGGATCAGAAACATGATAAGCAAAAACAACTCCCCCTTCAGGTTTTGTATTCGATTGCAACAATTCATGCATATTGGCTCCAAAGAAAATATTATCACCCAAAACTAAAGCTACACTATCCGATCCAATAAATTCTTCTCCTATCACAAAAGCTTGTGCCAAACCATTTGGAATAGCTTGCTCAGCATAGCTAAAACGGCATCCAATTGCTGACCCATCTCCTAACAATTTTTTGAAATTAGGTAAATCATGTGGAGTTGAAATAATTAATATTTCATTGATCCCTGCCATCATCAAAGTTGACAATGGATAATAGATCATTGGTTTGTCATAAACCGGCATCATTTGTTTACTCATTGCAAGCGTTAACGGATGTAACCTTGTACCTGAACCTCCTGCTAATATAATTCCTTTCATATATTAAAATCTTATAGTATTATCCTCTTAAATTTCTCTTTATATCAATCTAAATTCAATTTCTTTTTCAAAACAACAAATCAACTCTCCCAACTCATCTCATCCATTCCCAACACTATCCTAAAATATATTCTATTTAAGAGAGGGTATCCTAAAGTAACATTTTACAAGCGAAATAATATAAAACGGAGTTCTTCTTTTCTGACTAAGTGTTATATTTTACCACACAAAACATTTAAAGAAACACTAACATTGCTATTAATAGCAACCACTTTTTACAAAAATTAATCACTTAAAAATCACACAATCTATAGTAAATATTCACTAAAAGACCTATATCCAATCAAAGTAACTGAATTACTAATATTTGGCAATGGTTTTACTTTATTATACAAAGTATAACTAAATTTAAAATGAATAAAACAGAGCCATAAATGCGCTTGTTTAGGAGTCATCAACTCAAAAGACAATAAAGCTTTATTTGACAATCTGTCAAAAACGAGTTCGTCACTATAGTTTGTTTCAAAAAAATCTTCTCTGCAATCCCAATCAGCAACTGCCAATTGAATGTGTACTTGTGTTGCATTTTCAGGCCAGATAATATCATTTGAAGGATTAAACCATGTTAAATTAAGTTCCGCTTTTTCCCAACTAAAAAGGAGAGTCTTAGAAAAAACACTTTCTATAGGGCGACTGTTATTTCCTTCAAATCCAAGTAAAAAATCCAATCCTGTTAAAGTTCGCAATCCATTAATAAGTTGCCTGTTGCCTTCTTTATTTTGAGTATCCTCATTTAAAATAGCCAACAACAACTGTATACAGCGGCCAAATAAAGATCCAGCATGGACATTCTTATAAAAAGGTTGAACCATTTGCTTAAAAATCTTCGCTTTTCTGGAACATAAACCAAAAGCAGCACCTTGTCTGCGTATCGGATCAAAAATAGCATTATCACGAAATTGTTGTTTGGTAACACCTGTTTTACCAGACATTCTTACAATATTGCCATCAGGAGAATCGTAAAAATTCAAATCATCAATTGTTCCTGTAATTGTAAAAGGGGCTTTTACTTTTGCCATTTTTTTCCAAAGATAGTAAAAGCAATAGAATTTAACATGAATTTACATCATATTCAATATGTTTTGCACTGTTAATATACTTTTTAGAAACCTGAAATTTCAAAATGCCAACTAAAGCTTTCTTCAAAACCATCAATCAATCATTAACTAACTGACCCATACACCTAACTAAACTTTCTTTATAATTAGGAACAATAACTCCAAATGTAGTTGCAATTTTTGATTTATCTAACAGAGAGTATTGTGGACGTTTTGCAGGAGTCGGATAGGCACTACTGGGAATACCTGAAATCACACAATCGAATCCACCAATTTCTTGAATAGACAAAGCAAATTCATACCAACTAATTTCTCCTTCGTTTGAGAAATGATAAATACCCGCTTCCCATTTTGAATAGTTTATAATAGTAATAATCGCTTCAGCCAAATCAGCTGCATAAGTAGGGCTCCCTATTTGATCATTAACTACATTCAAACTGTCTCTTTCCTGCATCAAGCGTGACATTGTTTTTACAAAATTAGCTCCAAAACTTGAATATACCCATGAAGTACGAATAATAACTGCATTAGTATTTTCACGTATACAAGCGATTTCTCCAGCTAATTTGGTTTGGCCATACACATTTATTGGGTTTGCAATAGCTTCTTCTTTCAGCGGGACTGAGGCTGTACCATCAAAAACATAATCAGTAGAAATATGAATGAACTTACAATTATTAGCTGATGTCCATTGAGCCATAATAGCAACGCATTGGTGATTCAAAACATCAGATAATTCAATCTCATTCTCTGCCTTATCAACAGCAGTATGAGCGGCACAATTGATGAGTATTTGAGGATTTAAATTATTTAATTCAATTGCTAATTGCTCTAAATTACTTAAATCCAATTCTTCTCTGTCAGTAAAAATCCATTCAAATTGTAAATATTGTAAAGACAATACTTTTAATTCAGAACCCAATTGACCATTGGCTCCCGTTACCAAAATTTTATTTTTATTATTCAAAACTCCAGTCTATTTCGTTAAAACTTGGTAAAATCATATCTTTCTCCGAAACAATAGCTTCACCCTCATTTATCTGCCAATCGATATTCAAGGTTGGGTCATCAAAGCGAATGCCTCTCTCACTTTCTTTATGATATAATTGATCCACTTTATATAGCACTGAAGCAGTTTCACTCAACACTGAAAAACCATGCGCAAAACCATGAGGAACCATTAACTGTTTCTTGTTTTCAGCATTTAATACAACCGAAAAATATTGTCCATAAGTTGGTGAATTTTTACGCAAATCTACGGCTACATCCAAAATCTCTCCTTCTAATACACGCACTAATTTCGCTTGTGCAAAAGGGTTAATTTGTAAATGCAAACCACGTATTACTCCTCTTTTTGAAAAAGATTGGTTATCTTGAATGAATTCATACAAGATTCCATTTTCATGGAATTTAGCTTTATTATAAGCTTCGAAGAAGTAACCACGATCATCTGGGAATACAGTTGGATTGATTATTACTAAGTCTTGAATGGGTGTTTTTTCTATTGTCATTGTATTACTATTTTTTAAAAGAGTCAAATGTGATTAATAATCCTTCTTTAGCGGAGATAGGTAATTCTTTACTTAATACCATTTTTATTTTTTTGTTTGAAACCACGTAATTCTCTGTTAACTTTTGAAGACGTTCCGAATTTAGGGGTAGCTTCAAAATATCTCCAATCAATGCCATTTTATTAATTAGAGAAGTTGAAATTTTCATGATCTTATTTCGTTTTCCTAAGCTTTGTCCTAACAATTTAATCAATTCATTAGTTGATAAGGCATCATCATCAGCAAGATTATAAATACCTGATGAAATATCAGTTCTTTCTAATAATTCTTTAATAACGAAACATAAATTTTTGATGCTCAAAAAAGAGCGTTTATTTTCAAAAGTTCCTAAAGGCCAAGGTAAACCTTTTGACACCAATTGATATAATAAGTTTAGATTTCCTTTATTACCAGGACCGTGAATCATGCAAGGCCTTAGAATGTAAATCCTTTTTCCTTCTGGTAATTCTTTGGATAAAATATAAGCTTCGGCTTGTTGTTTAGCAATACCATAATGCGTTTTAGGATTTGGAATTTCATTTTCTGTTAAAGTTCCAGCAACTTCATCTGCTACTGCTTTTACGGTACTCATAAAAATAAAAATGCTTGCTTTTGAATCAATGAATGAATCAAATAATTGTTTAGTTAGCTCATAATTGGCATCGTAATAGTCTTGCGGAACAGAAACATTTTTTAAATCGTGAGCTTTACCTCCTAAGTGAATAATAGCATCTACTTCTAAGCTGAAGCTTTGATTGTTTGCATAACGAACGCTTAATCCTTCAACATCAAAATCATTTTTTAGAAATTCTTTAAGATTTAAACCCACGAAACCTTTTGCTCCAGTAATAATAATTTTCATTTATTTAAATTGAGCTAATGCTTTTTTATTAATAGATCGCCTCTCACTATCAAAAAACCAACCCCACTTATTAAAATATGTTATCGCCGAATTAATAAAAACTTTAAACAATCTAGAGTTCTTATTTGCCCCTGACTCATACCCGTGGTAAACGCTAACCTCTGGATAATATATAGTCTTGTATTTTGCATGCATCCTTCTAGATAAATCCCAATCTTCAAAATACATAAAATAGTTATCATCATACATACCAATTTCTTGTATTGCTTTTAGATTCAACAGGGTAAAGCAACCAGATAATATCGGAGTATTATATATCATTTTTTTATCCACAAATCTTAATTCATATGTATTAATAAAAGTATTGTAAATTAATTTTGGCCTTTTTAGTTTCCGCATTAAAATACTACAAGGAGATGGTAGCAACTTAGGTAGATTTTGAACTGTTCCATCAAGATTTAAAATCTGTGGCATCATCATTCCAACTGTAATATCTTCTTCCATGTAAGCTACCATTGAAGAAATAACGTTTCCTTCAAAATAAATATCAGGATTAACTATAAAATGATAATCTGAGCCACATTCAATAGCCTTTTTAATAGCAATATTATGTGCACCTCCAAACCCTGGATTAGAGGGATTATGAATATAATGTATTCTTAAATCCTCACATGTTTTTTTTAAATTGTCATTAATCGAATTGTCAACTAAAAAAAGCTTAATATCCAAATTTTCACGAAATAGGCTATCAATAGTTTTCATTAACTCAAATAAATCAGCATTATAAGCAACAATAGAAGCTGAAAATGTTTTGCTAATCATAAACTCATAATTTTATTATTTAATAGTAATTGGATTTATTGAATTAGGATTTATCGCATTTATTCTGTAATCTCCAAAAGGAATATTCCAAAAAGCTTTACCATTATCTATAAAAAAACTTTTATCAAACAAAAAAGGTTTTCCATCTTCAAGAACACATGCTAACTTATATCCTAAATTCAATACAATTTTAGATAATTCGACTTCTCCTTTTCTAATTAACAGCAATTTATGGTCAATCCCCTTACCTGGAAAACAACTGTTTTTTTCTACAACTTCTCTCAAAACATCTGTCGTTGTTAACAGAAAGAAACTTTGTAAATGAGGATTAAAGTTATTCCTAATCAAGCTTTGATAAATTTTAGAATTCAATGAGACCCCTAACATTCCAATTGATTTGTTTTCTTTAAAAAAATCCACATAAGAATCTATAAACTCACTCTGCAATTTATTAACTGAACTATTACTTAAAATAACATATTGATTTTCTTCGTTTTTAATACTCTCATAAAATCTTTCATATCCAGAAAAATCCATTCCTATATTTGACACTTCAATTACTTTTACATATTCAATTTTACGGTTCAACAGATGTGCATCTGAAAGTGTAATTGTTAAATCAATTTCATATTTTCCTTCATAATTTTGAAATCTTGATAATTGAGAGTCTAAACCACATTCAAATTCTTTAATATTTTTAATTTTCTTTTTTCTACCACCCTCATAACCACCCCATTCATGAACACAAACCGCAATTTTATCTTTATCAATCGGTTTTCTTATTTTGGAAAGTATTGATCTTTTCAGACTCTTACCGTAGTTCCACTTTAAATAATTCATGCTTACATAAATTGGAAACAACAATAATTCAATTAAAATTATTTGACAAAATATATATTTAGAAATTTGTTTCATTCTACTCTTAATCTAATTAATAACATAAAAAAGAACTAAAGTTCTACTCTAGCTTAAACACAGGACTTATAATTTAATTATATCTAAAAATCGTCCATCACAAAATCATCCCTCGCAAATACTTTTTATAGAATTATCAAAATTTTCATTAAAATTAAAAGACATATACTTTGAATAACCATTTTGACCAAGATTAATACATTCAACATCATTATCTAATAAAAAAATCATTTTATCAATTAAATCATTTTTATTAAGTGGATCAAAAAACAAACAATCTACATCATCAATCAAAATCTCCTTTAACCCCGTTTCTTTGGTCATAATTACAGCTCTAGAACAAGATAGTGCCTCAATTGCAACTAACCCCCAAGATTCATTGTAAGAAGGTTGAACTAGTACATTTATTTTAGAAAAAAAGGCAGAAACATCATTGTTAAATTCAAGTAATTCTATTCTATTTATGATATCCAATTCTGTAGCTTTAGCGATAATCTCATCACGTAAAATTCCATTTCCAGCAATTACTAATTTGGTAATTATATTGACTCTAATTTTGGAAATCTCACTAAATGCTTCCAGAAGTGTAATAATATTTTTTTCTCTAACTAATGCACCTAAAAAACCATAGCAAAATTCATTATCATTCAAATTATTTCCAACAATAATTCCATCATTTTTAATTGGTGGATAAATTATATTAGCCTTAAGAATATTTATCGAAAGCGTATTCTCCCATATTTCCTTACTATGATTAGAAACAAAAATTAAATTAAATTTATTGGATAGAAAGAAATTTTTATAAATATTATGAAGGTAGTTTGGGACAATTTTCACTTTTTCGTTAGGCTGTTCATGAATATGCCACAGAATTTTTGCAGGAGTTAAAAAAGCCAAAACAGCTCCTATAAAATTGACACTAGAATTTATGTAAATAATGTTTATTTTATTTACATAACTAAATATTAATAAATAAACTAATCCTGGAATATTAATTATATTACAAATAATGCTTTTAAAAAAATTAGAAGAATTTGACCTATAGAATATTGATTTTGTTAATATATTTGGATTTAATAATTTTAAAAAATCCAAACCTTGAAATTTAGGATAAACAACAAAACGTTTGTATTTGACTTTATCTCCAAATGTGTTATTAATTGCATAACTTAAAACATTATCTGCACCACCTGCTTTTCCTGAATGAGCAATAAAAAGGATATTTTTCATTTATCTTATTTTATTGTTTATTTGCTTCCTCCAAAAAACGTTCTTTCCCAGTACTGTCCAATTCAAAAACTTTATAAACAACATAGTTTTGATACGGATTTGCAGCGCTCCTATATATAAAAAACTCACTGCATTGATAAAAGCAAACTAAAATTATTGATGCAAAAACACTTAATTTATAATATTTTCTCTCCCCAATATCAATTAATAAAGGAAAACCCATTATCAGACCTGATATAAAATAAAAATTCAATCTACTATTTATATTTATTGATTCCCATAGTATTTCACGTAAGAAAATATAAAAAAACAAAGAATTTAGAATTATATTAAAATAAGAAAACCGATTACTCAATACTGTTCTATTATATAGTAATACAAATAATACAATAACATTAAAAATGACTTTTATATTTAAACCCCAAGGCTTGTCATTTGATGAATAATATAAAAGTTTAAATAACGCTCCTGCTGGAATAAATCGAGATAAAAAATTATCAATAATTATATTAACTATAGGTATTTGCAATGCAATTATCAGTAAGCCAAACAAAGTAGAGCCAATAATAAATAATGTATTTAACTTTTTATTAAACAACCAATACAAAATCAGCCCTATCAAAGCAGAAGTATGAAAGAAACTAGCTAAAATAATGCACGCAAAATACTTAATCTTCTTTTTATCATGAACATATCGTAATGAAAAAATAAAAATATTTACAGCAATAGCTTGTCGAACCCCACTCATATCAAGTGTAAAATAAACAAATGAAAAATAGGTTAATAAAACAAAATACTTATATTTATTTAAATAAAGTTTTAAAGAATTAAACAACATCAAAGTTGTTAACAATGAAATAAATAAAAACATAATATTAACTTCAGTTCCTAAGGTTCTAAACAATGAATTCAAGAACAAGTAACCAGGCTCAGCACCTATTTCAGAAACTCTACCATACTTTACAATTTCCCCAAATGAATTTGTAACATTATAAATATTTTCGTATGCAAAATAATCCATCCCTGTTTCAAAACGCAAGCCCGAAGTCAACCAAAATAAAAGAAATACAATAAAATAATTCAACCTTGAAATCCTATTCCCATCGATAGAAATAGAGGCATAGCAGGCTAGACATAGAAAAAGAAAAATTAAAAAATAATACATTGTATTTAAAGTAATTATTTAACCTATTACAACTGACTTTTCATGGCCTCTAAATATTTCATTCCATATTTCAAATCAGGTTCCATATAATTACCTTCTGCCCATTCATTCCATGATTTTACAAAAATTATTTTTTCATCATCTGGCTTCTTTTTAACTGCATCAATGACATCTGATAAATGTTTTTCAAATAACTCAGGAGTAGAATCTTGAAAAACTAATCCTTCATTTCCACTTCGTGGTGTATGATCCCAATTTGGAAAAACACATGGAATTACATCAATATCAGAATCTTCAATACCAGTAAACCATTTCATAATATGACCGTATTTAAATATACGTGGCATATTAAAAACATTAACTCTAATTCTTTGCAATGCTTTTACCAAAAATGTTCTTCTTTTCATAAAATCAAACATTCTTACCACATTGATAGCATCAAATCCTAATGCTAATATTTTAGCCTTATCCTCAATATTAGGAGTTTGAGCAACAAAATGAATTCCTTTAATTCCATTTTCTTTTGCAAGCTTCTGCCACAAAGTTATAAAAACTGACACATCAGTAAACCCTAATGCTTTGTAAATCAAAAATAAAGGTTTCTCATTAACTTTAATATATCTTTTATCTTGCAATGCTGGTAACACCGCATAAAAATGTGCCGTATAATCATCTATCCCTGGATATAATTGCTCAATTAACATGTTTCTGTTTTTTAGACCATGCGCAAAACCTTTCCATGTTTCATTTGCCCATGCTAAACAAAAAGGAAAATCAGGTTCTCCTGACGCAACCACCTCGTTAAAAGGCCTTTCAATTAGTCTTTTCCCATTACCAAACCAATAATGCCAATAGCAAAAACCTTCAATTCCGTAATCTCTAGCCATATCAGCCTGAGCTTTGCGAGTTTCTGGAACACGTAAATCATAATATCCTAAATCGGCAGGAACTCGTGGTTGATAATGTCCTTTAAAAAGTGATTTTGCCTTACCTACATTTGTCCATTCAGTAAAACCTTTACCCCACCATTTATCATTTTCAGGTATTGGGTGATATTGTGGCAAATAAAATGCTATTACTCTTGCTTTCTTTTCCATTAATTTAATTCTCTTATTACTCTGGCAGGATTACCCCCTGCAACACTATTTTTTGGTATTGATTTTGTTACTACTGCATTTGCTCCTACTATAGTATTGGCTCCAATAGTAACGTTTGGTAAAACTACAACCCCCTCACCAAGCCAAACATTATCTTCAATAATCACTGGTCCTTTACTATATAATTTTCTTTGAGCTGGAGGTAAGCTTATAGCCTCAAAATTAATTTCTCCATGATAATGATCAGTTATATAAACTTTACTCGCTAAAAGTACATTATTCCCTATAACAATTTTATTAATAGCACCAATATGACAATCTTTCTGAATAGAAACATTATTCCCAATAAAAATTTCAGGTGAAAAAAAATCACCGAGTGCTTCATCGATTGCATCCAACCTTAGTCTTTGATCAAAACCACAATGTTTTCCTAATGATATATATTTACCACCTCTCAAATAAATAGGGTAAACTACAAAACATTTAGGTTTGTTTTGAAGATAATTTGATATCCACATTGAATATAATTGATTAAATATATCAATCAGCTTATTCAATGATACTTTGATAAAAAAAAATGCAATCAAACTTATAAGAAAATTAATTACACTCCTCAATATATTTTTCATAATGATCTTAAATATTGTTACATTTTACAAAACAAACTTTTCCTTTACTACTAATTCTTTTAGCAAATTATTTATAAATTGATTTTATCTTTTTATAGATAAAATTTCTTTATATAATTCAATAACTTTATTTACGTTCTGTTCATTAGAAAAATTATTTATAGCAAATTTTTGGGCTTCCATAATCATTGAAAAATAACTTTCGACACCGTCAGCAACTACATCTTTCATTAGCTCAACCATTTCTTCATTAGTCAAAAACAAAAGTCCTAATCTCTCCTTTTCTAAAATTTCTTTAGTACCACCGGTATTCCTTCCAATAACCAAACATCCGTTGAACATTGCTTCCGCTGTCACCCTACCGAATCCCTCATATCTAGAAGACATAATTAAAGCGGTTGCCTTTGCCATTAAATTAGATATGTCATTCCGCATCCCAAGAAATAAAACTCGATTAGTTATATTTAACTTTTCGATTAATTCTACTAACGAATTCATATAAATAGAATCCTCTGTGTCTCCTGCTAAGTACAAATAGTATTCAGAATTAATTTTATTAAATTCAGAAAATGCTCTAATTGTCTCTTTAATTCCTTTACTTTCTTCAAGTCTACCAGCAAATAAAAAATATTTTTCTTTAATTCTATCAAATTGCACAAGCGTAGAACTTAACACTCCATTGCTTATAACTTTTGCCGGAAATTTTAATGAAAAATGTTTATAAATAGACTCTGTTATTACTATTGGGAAATTATTAATTGAATTTAGTTTTAAAACAAATCTATCCATAGAGAAAAGAGGCTTCATTTTAAAATCTAAATCCTGATACTCTCGTATGTGCCATACATGAGGTATACCAATTTTAATAGCTACATTGAAACCTGTATGGATAGGTCCAACATTAGTGTGAATTAAAGCTGGCTTAATTTCCTTTGTTAAACTTAAAATTTTCCAATAAGCTTTTTTATTAATGAATAAGATTCGGAATATTCTCGGGATAAACATACATATATCTCGAAAATTATTTATAGATGGAAACACATCCATACGAATAGGTATCACATAACATGGCAATCCCCTGTCTTTTAAATTAACTATAATACCATTATCAGTAGGCAAAATCACGAATGGCTTTATTCCATTTAAAATTAAGCCATCAATCATATTTAAAAATGACTTATTTGCACCTCCATAAGGTGTAGAATCGTTTAGAATATATAAAACTTTACATTGCATATTTAATCTATTGTCTTTTAATTAAAAAGGAATCTCAATTAAAACTATTAGTTGCATAAAAAAATACAATTCAATCTTGATTTTCATGAGATATCGTATATTCAACAATCTCTTTAAAATATCACTAACATAAAATAACTCACTCTTTAAAAAAAAATAAAGGCATTAAAAAAATAGGACAGGAAGTTATCAATAAATTTCTAGATACTTTTAACATTAACTATACAAATTCAATGTTAAATCTGCCATTTTTTTCCATGTATCATCCTTTATTCTTGAATAATTAAGCTCACCAGCAAGTTTTAATTCTTCTTCTGAAAAACCCCTTATTTCTTTCATAGTCTCCTTCAAATCTAAATAAGTATTAAAAAGAAACTTTGAATCTAAAAACTCAGACATACTACCAACGTTAGATGCAATGCAAACCTTTTTATAAGACATCCCAAGAAGCAAACCACCCGACGTTAATATATCTTTATAAGGATAAAGCATTGCATCAGCAAGGTCTAAATAACTACTAATATCTTCATCATTTATATATTCTGCTATCAGTTTTATATTACTAAATTTATCAATTTTCTTCTCTATCAATTTTTGTTCATCCTTAGCTTTAACACTGCCACAAATAACAAGTTGCGCATCATTAAAATTTAATTCTTTAAAAGCGCTTATTACTTCCAACACTCCCTTATACGGGCGAATATTACCCAAAAACATAAAAGTAAACTTTCCGTTATCTATTTCTAATTTATTTTTTAACAACAGTTTCCTTTCATCATCTCTAACTGGATATGCATTGATATAATTAGCATGAGGAATAATTTGAATTTTATCTGAATTTGCGCCATACTCTTTCATTAATTTATCTTTTGCAAACAAACTATGGACACTAATTCTATCTAAAATCTTTACAAAATTTTTTAAAAAAAATTTTTCCAATAATGGATGACTACTTTCGTGACTTTTTAAATTATGTGCTGTCCAAATATATTTTTTTGATTTCTTAAACAGCTTCAATCTTAATAAAAAAACAATAATTTTTATAAACGTAATAATTGAATTATTGCCTAATATATAAGTGTCTAACCAATGAAAATGAATAACATCAGCTTTATTCAAGTCTATAGTTTTAAAAAAATCTTTAAATCCCAATCCAGCATTCCCTACAGAAACTCCTTTTAACTCTAATTCTTTTATCAATTCTTTTTGATAAGGATTTCCATCACTATATGGAGCGAAAATTACTTTCATTTTAATTTATAGCATTTTTAAGAAATTCTATTGAGAATTTTCTCTTATTTTCCAAAATATTATTTATAGAATTCCAATCGATTTTTTTAGAGAAAATATTAGATACAGTTTTTTCTGAAAATGATTCTATCATATGCTCTTCCAAATTTAATAGTGTTAACACACTGTAAATTCGTTCGTTCATACCTTCAGCATGTCCTGTATTAGGCAATACAATAAAGTTCGTATTATTTAATATGCAAAAAACCATTCCATGAAAGGAAGTAGTTATTACCAATTCAGCATTTTTAATATAATTAACCCATTCTGGAATTGTTGGCAAAACATTCCCAGAATCATCAGAATTTGCTGATGCATGCACGACTTTATAATCTTTTAAGCTATTTGCATACCCAATAAACTTATCTTTATCTAGAATTTTACTATTCCCAAGAGTATATATAAAAATAGATTTTTGTTCCTCTTTAATATCAGGAAGCTCTAACATTTTTATCCAATCTTCTTTAGTAAATAACAATGTAGGGTCTAGCACCCATTCTGGATTAGAAACTTTTAAATCCATACAAATATCCACACCACTTTCTTCCCTAACACTTACTGAATTAAAATTTTGAATATATTTATTGAATAATTGATTTGTTTTATCCGATAACTTTTTTTGACCAAAACTTGCTGCGTACGCAATCCTTTTTATTTTATTATTACCAAAGCCTAGTAAAAAGGCTTCAGCTGAAACACTAAAATTGTTATTCCATACTTGATCACTACCTACAATATATACATCTGCAACTGGAGGTTTTTTTATTAAATCTTTATAATCTAAATAATCAGAACCCTCAGAGACAATATACTTCTTTTTAAACTCCTCAAATTTTCTTTTTTCATCATTGGCTAGCTTTTTCTTAACAAAAAGTCCGCGAATAGTAGTATAAATAAACTTTAAAAAATTTTTCAATTTTATTTTAAAGTTTACAACAAAATTTTCACTTTTATACGGAATAGGTATCCTCTTATATCTTATTAAAAATGGATTATGTCCTAAATCACCAACTATCTTTTGTAAAGCAAACAACTGTAAAATTTGTCCATAATTATTTTTTGATTCCCAAAACGTCATTATCCCTATTCTCATATCTTTTTTATTATACTACTTTTTAATTAATACATTCCCAATTATAAAATGACTTTTTATGTCACATTGATATTCTTAATGTTGATATACTTAAATATTTATCCTTTTTTATTTAATTTATTCTTAATAAAATTCAACAACATCATTCTTTCTAAATGATTACAACCAAAAAATGAAATCACAAAAAAATTGATAATCATCACAATAAAACTAATCCATAATAGATCAAACAATTTTTCAGGTCTCTTTACCAACAAATTAAGACCATATAATAACACTATAGAAACTAATGATACTGCCAAAACGGGTAAAATTACTTTCTTTATAAAATTAAAAATATCTAAATCAAGCATTTTTTTCAGAAAACCAAACCTAAAAAAAAAAGCTAAAATGGATAAAACTATTGCTACATACAAAAATGACGTAGGATCTTTATTTATCTGGAAAAAGAAGTAACTAATAGGCAGATTTAAAAACAAAAAACCTCCAATAATTATCTGATACCATTTAATTTCACCCGTTGCAAAAGCAGCTGTTATGAGAGGTCTCGAAATACATTCTATCAATAAATTAACCAAAGTTAAAACTGTGAAAATTGCTGTATATTGTGGTGGATTTTTAAGCCACCAAACCAATATATAATCAATATTAAAAATTATAGGACTAACTAAAATAAATAACAAATAATAAGAGAATTTAGAGGACTGATATACAAGTTTTTGCATTTGATCTATATTACCTTGAGCATAACTCTTATAAATTTGGGGATTTACTGCCATCTGAAAATTAGTAACAAAAGAATAGACCGCATTTTGAATTTGCAAAGTAATTCCATAAGCTGCATTAACTACTGTTCCAAAAAACAAGTTCAATAATATATTTATTCCTTGTCCTTTAGCTATTCCTGCTATACTTCCAAAAACAGTCCAACCAGAATATGAAATTAATTCCTTATACATCCCTTTGTCCTTATATAATCTAAAAGAACTTTCCTTAAAGTTTACATGACAATATATTTTATATACTGTTGAAATAATTAAAGATAGCAAAAATACCAAAATCGCATAAGTATTTAACTTATCATAAGGTGATATATACAACAAAAAAACAATCACCAACTTTAACAAAACCTCCGCAACACTTATTATTGCAAATACGTCCATACGTTCTTTTACAATAATCAATGCATTAAATGGTACTTGAGTAATACCAATAATACTTGCCAATATAGAAAACTGATAAACAAAATTTGCTTGATCAACTTTATCCACAGGTAAATTTAATTTACAATTTACAAACCACAAACCAATAGTCTCAGCTATTAAAAGCACTAACAGAGCAATAACTATATGTATAATTAGAGCGGAATTAAAAGTTTTTTTAAGATTTTCTGAGTTCTCTTTCCCAATATCCATAGCTAAAAAACGTTGTGTAGCTGTTGACATTGCAGAATCAAAAAAACTAAAAAGAGTTACAACTCCACCAACCACGCTATAAACCCCATAACTCTCAATACCTAATGCATTAAGCACAATCCGTGAAGTATAGAGACTGACCCCCATTGTCAGAAACATTCTTACATATAAGAACAAAGTATTTCTGGCAATCTTTTTATTATCTGTGGACATTAAATTATTAGTTAGTATATAATTAACAAAGAAGTGGTTGAAATCAAATTATTTAGTAGTTGTACTTAGGAGCATTAAAAGCATTCCTTGAGATAATTCACTCTCGCCAAATGTTTGAGAGTAATTATTAATACCATGTGTATCTCCAGAAGTTGAGATAATCGTACCATCCTCCTTTATATAGTTATTCAGTATTTTAAAAACATCTTGCTTAGAATATGCATCTGGTTTTGATAAATTTATTCCATACATAAACATTGTTGTAGATGAAGCATCAAATTTAGTGTCTGACCCTGGGAATTGAGTCCAAACTAAATCATCAGTTTTAAGCATCTCAAGCGAGTTTATTAATCCATTCAGTTGAGAAGTAAGTCTTCCTTCTTTTTTTACATACTCAGACAACCCAATGAGATACCACCCAATTCCACGTCCCCAATTTGTAGGCCCTACCTTAATATTTGTTTTTAAATTTATACCATGACAGGGTAAAAATGTTTCTTTATCTACACCATATGTATTATAAAATTGTAATTGTTTTAAACAGAGTAATAATGACTTTCTATCTTTGCTTATTTCTTCATATCTTACCAAAAAGGGACAAATCATTCCTACTACATCATTAAGCTGTACATTACTATTATTCCTGTAAAGAACAATATTATTATGTTCTAATGATTTTATATAATTATAAATATACTTAGCAAATTTCTCATATTTTATATTATTTGTATATTTAAATAGATTTATAGCTGCTATACCAAATGGCACTTGATCTACTTTGTCAAGCACAAACGAAGGAGACCCGTCATCATTAATATATTTATCAAAAATTTTAGCAATTTTAAGCATTAAAACGGTATCCTTTTCAGATTTAGCATAATCAGTCAATCCACTAATCAAATACGCTCTCGGGTAATTATACCTCTTAAATAAATCATCTCGTCCTCCGTGTCCTAACATTCTTAAAAAGCTTTCAGAAAAACTAGACTGCTCATCAAAAACGGTAAATATAGTATTAGAATTAGCCATTTCTAATGACCTATTCAAAATGATTTTCTCAGGAGATTTAATATTACTTATTTTAGGTTGATTTTTTGAATGTTTAATTTCAAATCTCAGCATCATAAAAGGAATAATATCAACTTTTAAAACTATTAAATTACATATTAATGAAATTACAAGAAAACCTATAATCCATTTGTTTTTTTTCATAATATTAGACAATTAATTTAATAACTGACAGCTTTACTTGTTAAAACTATTTTATAAAATAAGCAAAATATAGACATTTGCGTTATCCTAAATTTATTCTGTAAGAACAGTATAAATTTGCTATTAGAAGAATTCAATGTAGTGTAACCATTATCTTTAAAAATTATCCTCTAATTAATACAATTTCAATTCACTTACACCTATAATTAATACAGCTACTAAAATATATTTTAGATTTTTAACCAATTATGATTTAGATTATCATAATTAAATTCCACAAAATCACTTAAAATATACAATGTATTTTTTTTTGCAGCTAATTTAATTAAGCAAAGGCGAATCCTGGTTCTCTAAAAAAGTATAAATAGTTTTTACATCTTGGGAATTTTCTTTTTGCAAAATTAAATTGGCAGTACTTGTTGTAACAAAAATAGTATTCTTAAGTCCAATAAATACCGAATAAACTGAACTTCCAATTACCATATTTCCATTTTCGTCTATAGGATGACCAGAAGAAACTAAATAATCATAAACCGATTCAAAAGAACCTAAATCAGACCAAATAAACTCAGTCGATACTACCTTTATTTTTTTACTTCTTTCCATTACTGCATAATCAATACTGATAGAAGGAATATTTAATGATAAATTCAAATCCAATTTTCCATCGACATTTGCCTCCCATACACTTTTTGATTTTGCATAAACATCAGGTACATATTTTTTTAATTCCTCTAATAAAACACTCGCTTTAAAACAAAATATACCGCTATTCCATAAAAAATCACCTCTTTCTATAAAATCAATTGCTGTTTCTTTATTTGGCTTTTCTCGAAAAGAAATCACATCATCTCCATTTCGTTCAATATATCCATAACCCGTTTCTGGTTTAGTTGGTACAATTCCAAAGGTTACAATAAATCCTTTCGAAGCCTTATCAATAGCTTCCTTTATAGCTTTTTTATAAGCTACATCATCTTCAATAATATGATCAGAGGGAGTTACAATTAAAATATCATCAGGTTGAGAAGCTAAAGCCGCAAAGGCAATCGCAGCAGCTGTATTTCTAGGGGTTGACTCAATAATATTCAAATATGAAGTATTAGATTTATCTAATATATTCTTACTTAAATGAGTATTATCACAATTTCCAACCACCATAATGGCATTAACCAAGTTTTTATTTCTCTCTAAAGTCATTTCAAATAATGATTGTCCTCCAAAAATTTCTAGATACTGTTTCGGTTGACATTTTCTTGACAAAGGCCATAATCTACTACCAACACCGCCAGTAAGAATAACATGTGTAATTGAATACATAAATTAACTTGTAATATTACTAAATGTTTTTTTTAAGAAAAGAAATAATATTGCTAAAAATCCAGATAAAAATCCACCTACCAAAATACCTTTTGCTTTTCCAAACCTTTCTTTATTCAATGGCAGTATAGGTCTATCAATTACTTGTATTAAAGGTGTTTCTTTACGCAACGTTACTTTAGCTAATTCGGTTTGTTTTACCAATTCCGTCAATATAACTGTATTGGCTTGTACATCTACCTGACGTTTAGCTGACGGTGTACGACGTACATTTAGGGCAGGATTTAACATAAATGTATTATCTGTTGCTATTGCTACCCCAGTAATAGCACTATTTAGCTCTGCACGAATAGAATCCGTTTGTCTATTAAGAATTTCCATATTCATACGGGCTTTTTTGCTTTTGGTGTCTACATAAAACTTTCCAACCTGTCTTGCTAAAGCCTCACAAAAATATAAAGAAAATAATTCATTAGTAGAAGCAACTTCCATTGAGATAATAGATATCTTCTTATCTTTTTGCTCTACAGACAAAGATTTTTTTGACAACTTTTCATAAATGACACCCAAAATACTATCATGAACTCTAGTAAAATACTTACGCTTAGTATCAGGTAAAAACTGTATATTTTTAAATTTAGCATCATCATTCCAACTATCACGCCATTTATTATCTTGAATGTACATTTCAGCCAGAGAAATTACTTTTCCATTTACTGTAACAGGAGTCATTAACGTTTTTTCGACCATTGTACGAGATTTAAATAACTCTGTCAAGTTGGAACCTACAAACATACCTCCACCACTTCCTTCAAGATCTAATCCAAAAGAACTAGCCAAACCAATAGCACCTCCTAATCCCCCTCCACCTTTTTCATCTTCAAGTGCAAAAGACAAAGTGGCTGTATAAATTGGCTTTTTGATAAATGAGTAGGTCAATCCAAAAATTGCTCCAATCAAACCTACCAATATAATTATTTTCCATTGTGACCATAAATAGCAATACCATTCTCTTCCCTTCTCTATTAACTCTTTTAATGAAATTTCATCATTAATTTCAGGCTTACTCTCCATAAAAAATATAATTTTATTTAAATGCAGTAACAATTAACAAAACTAGACTAGTAATAACACTGCCTATACTAACCAATTCTCCAGTACTCATTTTATTTACCTCAGGTTTCTCAGGTACAACAATTTGTGAATCTGGCAAAACTTTAGGATAAGATTTAAAAAACAAAAAAGATTTGGCTACATCTGCTTTCCCATTCGGATAAATAATATAGGCTTTCTTTTTCCACCCCTTATTGTCAATTCCACCAACTGCATTAATATAATAATTAAAGTTTTTACCTTTACGATATGGAATTTCAGATGTCAACAATACATTTCCAGCTACTTTTACACCTTCATTAAATTTAGACACTATAATTTCATCTCCAGAAAACAAAGTGACATTAGAATAATGGTCTTTATCTTTTACAATTTTCTCCCAATTAACAGGAATTACAGCAAATTTAATATCGTATTTCAACTTATTGGCTAAACTTTCTTCAGAATTATTACCATTAACATTGACACTCACATCTTCTATATCTTTTATTTGGTCATTTTTAATTGGACGTTTAATTTTCAACCCTTCTACATTAGCATCAGCTGATAATCCTCCTGCACGCATAACTATCGAATAAACCGATTCCTTTTTATTCGCCAAAACATATTTACCAGGATAAACAACAGATCCGCTTACAAAAACCGTAGTAGGCTTTTCATAAATAGCCATTCTGCGAATAGTAATAACATCAAAAGGTTCTAAGGTAAAATTCTTTATTTGCTCATTATTTTCAGGTGTAACTTCTAAATTAAAAACTTCTACTCTTTTAGAATCATTCACATTAATAGTATCAGACTTAATCATTCTGGCAATTTCAACTCTTTTTGAAGCTGACCCAGTTAATCCACCTACTTGAACCACTAAATCATTTAAAGTAAGATTTTCATAGAAAGGATATGTCCCCGGATTTTTCACCTCACCATCTATAGTAATTTTATATTCTTCTCTGAATTCTAAAATAGAATAAACAGTAACAATATCTTCTCTCCTTAGTTCAATATTTGCATTTACATCTCCATTCAAAGCAGCACTCAAATCAACATTTACGATCTCAGAAGTTAAATTAGATTTCAAACGAATTATTCTAGCTCTTTTTGTGTAAGCATCTTCCTTAAGTCCTTCCGCTCTATTAATCAGATCTAATACTCTCATTCCTTCTGAAAAAGAATATGCATCCGGTCTAAAAACAGCTCCTTCAATTTTAATACGATTCTCAAATCGATCTAAAATTCTTGAAACTTTAATAACATCTCCTGATTTAGGAATATAGGTCGAATACATTCCTTCATTTATATCCTGAACTTTAAATTCCTTACCTGTTTTTTGTTCCACATTTACTGAAGCAGTGTAAGCAAACTCATTAAAACCTGAAGCAAAAGATAATAAATCTGAAAATGTTTCACCAGTTTTCATCTCAAAAATCCCTGGTCTTTTAACTTCGCCTGACAAAACAACTCTTTGACTATATGCAGGAATTCTGATTACATCATCATCTCTTAAACCTATATTATCGGATTGATCTCCTTTTACTAAAAATCTATAAATATCAATTTTTCTTAAAACTTTATTATTTCTAATTAATTCAATATTCCTGTAACTTCCATTTTTACCTGGTCCACCAGCCAAATGCAAAGCATTAAAAACTGTAGCTAATGAGGATACTGAATAATTACCTGGCTGATTACCACCAACAACTGTAACCTTAATAGTTCGTATTTTACTCAAACTAACACTAACTTGTGATTGACCAGATCGAACTGTACTATACACTTTAGCAATGGATCCTTTAATTTTTTGAGTAGCAGCTTCAATGGTCATTCCAGCTACAGAAATTTGACCAACATACTGAATGCTGATTTTTCCTTCTACGGAAACTGATAAACTACTACTGTATTCTTGAACACCATAAACTCCGATTTGTAATTCATCCCCAGGTCCTAATATATAATTAACTGGTGTCGCTAATTTTAAATCGGGAGCAAAACTAAGCGCTGGATTATCAAATAACTCTGAACCAAAAACTGTGGTATCATCATTTTTTTTTGGATTATTATACTGAACTGCACTTTGAGTACTAACCGCAGTTAAGTCTCCATTAGAACTCGTACTAGAAACATCATTTGATTCTATTGTAATCGCAGTTAATCGCTCTTTCAACTTAGCAAATTCTGTTGCACTCATTCCTTTTGATAATACTATAGGTTCTGCCTGATCTATAGACATATCGTTGCTCTTTAATTGAGCTTTGATTTTTGCAATATCTCCTTCAGACAAATTATCTATCTTTATACTACTCAAATTATTTCCTTTTAAAATATCTTGTGCAACAACAGTATCTACCTGAAATAGAAATACAAAAAGAACAATTACTGTGATTATTTTTTTCATTGTGAAACTAAATTTATTTTTAATCAAAGATAAAGCTACCAGCCTTATTTTTTTTTACTGTTTTTGAATTTTTAGATATTCTATAAAATTAATTTTACAGGAAGTACTTATAATAAAAGTGAATTAAAACCATCGAAAAGACAAATAATTCACATATCTATTTTACAAAAATGCAACTTAATTATATGGCTTCGCCTTTGTGAGTCCCATTTTTGGTTCACATCTACATTTTCTAAAAATTTGCAAATCTTATTAATAAAAAAATTATTTTTTTTCAACCTTAAGGATACATCCTAAAGACTCTAAAACAAGTATATAATGATTTTGCTTAACCTCTTGCACAGTTGCTGACTTTGTCGCAAATGGTCCCGATTCTAAAACAATTTTATCTCCCCTTTGCCATTTATCAACCATTATCTCAAAAATATCTGGTATTTCCAGCCAATCTTGGATAATTTGAATCTCTTTTTCTTTGACAATAGCTGGTTTTCCCAACCAGAACAAATAACGTACTGCACCTGGTATTTCAAAAATAACATTCCTGTTTTTTTCATCTACTTGTACAAAAATATAGGAATTAAAAAGTGGCACTTGTACTTTCTTTTTACGGTCCGACCATTGGCTCAACTTTGTTATTAATGGACAATAAGAAGTTACCCCTATTTCTTTCAAACGTTCCGCAACTTTTCTTTCCCATTTAGGCTTTGTGTAAACTACGTACCAGTTCATTTTTTTATTTTTAATACCCGAAAACTTTAAATAGACAAACCCCTACTATGAATATTGTTTCTCATAATAGGAAGCGTATGCTCCAGAAGTCACATTATTTAACCAATCTTGATTATTCAAGTACCAATCAATAGTAATTTCTAATCCTTGTTCAAAAGTTACAGATGGTTTCCATCCCAACTGAGTATTTATTTTTGAGGCATCAATTGCATAGCGCAAATCATGGCCTGGTCTGTCTTTCACATACGTAATCAATTGAGCAGATTCTCCTTTTATTCTGCCTAATTTTTCATCCATAATTTGACACAAAACCTTTACTAAATCTATATTTTTCCATTCGTTAAAACCTCCTATATTATAAGTCTCATGATTCTTTCCATCATGATAAACTAAATCAATTGCTACAGCATGATCTTTCACAAACAACCAATCTCTAGTATAATTTCCATCACCATAAACTGGTAACGGTTTATTATTAATGATATTATTAATAAACAATGGAATTAATTTTTCTGGAAAATGGTAAGGCCCATAATTATTTGAACAATTCGTTATTACATAAGGTAACCCATAAGTCTCACCATAGGCACGCACAAAATGATCTGAACTGGCCTTGGATGCAGAATAAGGCGAATTAGGATCATAAGCTGTAGTTTCTGTAAACAACCCAGTAACTCCAAGTGACCCATAAACTTCATCTGTACTTACATGGTAAAAACGTTTTCCTTCAAAATTTCCTAGCCACTGCTTTTTGGCAGCATTCAACAAATTCATTGTCCCAATTACATTTGTTTTCACAAAAGCCAAAGGATCTTCAATTGAACGGTCAACATGGGACTCCGCTGCCAAATGAATCACACCATCAAACTGTTGCTCTTGAAACAAATTATTTATAAAATTTTCGTCAGTGATATCTCCTTTTACAAAAGTATAATTAGATTCATTTTCGATATCTTTAATGTTTTCTAAATTCCCTGCATAAGTTAATGCATCCAAATTAAAAATTTGATAATTAGGATAGGTTGTAACAAATCGTCTTACAACATGCGAACCAATAAATCCAGCACCTCCTGTAATAAGTATCTTTTTCATTTTCTTCTTATTATATTTTAAAATTCTACTTTCATTCTATTAAAGTCTTCCATCTACTCCATCTCTTAAGACTCCCTTAACATCATAAAGTACACTATGAGTTCTTCTTAACGAATGAATATCTAAATTCAAGAAATCGGAATGTGCAACACCTAAAACTACGGCATCGAAAACAACATCTGGTTTCTCATTTACAGTTATCAAACCATACTCATGTTTCACTTCGGCTGGATTTGCCCAAGGATCATACGTAGTTATTAGAATTCCATAATCCTCAAATGCCTTAATAACATCTACAATTTTAGTATTACGAACATCTGGACAATTCTCTTTAAAAGTAATACCCAACATCAACAAACTAGCACCATTAATCGTTATTCCACGTTTTATCATTAGCTTTACTACTTGCGAAGCTACGTATTCACCCATACTATCATTCAAACGCCGACCTGCTAATATTATTTCTGGATGGTATCCTTTTTCTTGGGCTTTTTGCGCCAAATAATACGGATCAACACCTATACAATGCCCTCCTACCAAACCAGGTTTAAAAGGTAAAAAATTCCATTTAGTTCCCGCAGCTTTAAGAACAGCAGCAGTATCTATATCTAAAAGATTAAAGATTTTGGCTAATTCATTGACAAATGCAATATTAATATCTCGTTGAGAATTTTCGATAACTTTTGCAGCTTCTGCCACCTTTATAGAAGGGGCAAGATGAGTTCCTGCAACAATTACTGATTGATACAATTCATTCACTTTTTGTCCAATTTCAGGAGTTGAACCAGAAGTGATTTTTAATATTTTATCAACAGTATGCTCTTTATCTCCTGGATTGATTCGTTCTGGTGAATAACCCGCAAAAAAATCAACATTGAACCGCAACCCCGAGATTCTCTCTAAAACCGGCACACATTCCTCCTCTGTAACCCCAGGATATACTGTAGACTCATAAATAACAATATCTCCTCTTTTTAAAACAGAACCAACTGTTTCGCTAGATTTATATAATGGAGTTAAATCTGGGCGATTATTTTTATCAACAGGTGTTGGTACTGTAACAATAAAATAATTACAATTGGCTATATCTCCTATTTCTGAAGTACAATATAAACCGTTTTCACTAGCCTCTTTTTCAATTAAAACCTTTTGTAAAGTTTCACTATCTATTTCTAAAGTACTATCTACACCAGATTGTAATGCTTCAACCCTTGAAAGATTGATATCAAACCCTACAACTGAAAATTGAGTAGCAAACAGTCTAGCCAAAGGCAAACCAACATAGCCCAATCCTATTACTGCAATTTTTATATCTTTATTCAATTTCTTAAACTATTGTTGGTTTTAAAATTCCAATTATCGAAATTATAATCAGAGAGTAGTGTTTTAAATATAAACATAATTTCCCTCCTAAATTAAGCACGCAAATATAGTAAAAATAAGCAACCAATTTTCTCAAAAAAAAATCACCTATAAAACCAACAAAAGATTTTTACAAACCAAAAGTCTAAGCGACTAGTAGTCAGTAAAAATCTTTTTCAAAAATCACTTATTAAGGTGAAAAATCACTATTTATAGTGATGCCATATTTAATATCAAATATTTATTTTAAACAGAAAAAACATGTAAAAACTACGAACCGATCGCCTGATAAACAAAACCTATTTTTTCTAATTTAAATTTGTCTAATATATTTCTTCCATCAAAAATGAACGCAGGTTTTTGCATGCTATCATATATTCTTTGCCAGTCATATTCCACAAATTCATCCCACTCAGTAAGTACTGCAATGGCATGAGCTTTTTCGCAAGACTTATATGGGTCTTCAAAAGTGATTATACTATTTACATTTTCCTCGGAAGTTCTCGTTTCTAAATAATCTAAGTCTGCTAATACTTTCTTTCTTGAAACCTTAGGATCATAGACCGCAATTTTTGCTTGTTCATTAATTAAATCATCTGCAATATATATAGCCGCAGATTCTCTAGTGTCATTGGTATCTTTCTTGAATGCCCAACCCAAAAATGTAATTTTTTTATCTGCAACCGTATTATAAAGAGTTTGTACTATATTATTAGAAAAACGACGTTTTTGATGGTCGTTTAGAATAATTACCTGCTCCCAATAATCAGCCACTTCATTCAAACCATAAGATTTTGCAATGTAAACCAAATTCAAAATATCTTTTTGAAAACAAGAACCTCCAAATCCAACTGAAGCTTTAAGAAATTTAGATCCGATACGACTATCCATCCCAATCGCCCTAGCAACTTCATTAACGTCTGCTCCAGTTTTTTCACATAATTCAGACATCGCATTAATAGATGATATTCTTTGAGCCAAAAAAGCATTAGCAGTCAATTTTGACAACTCAGATGACCAAACATTAGTCGTCAATATTTTTTCAGGATTAACCCAGTTCGAATACACATCAACCAAAGCTTGAATTGCTTTTTGTCCTTCAACCGAAACATCTCCTCCAATTAATATTCTATCAGGATTCAATAAATCCTCAACAGCAGTTCCCTCTGCAAGAAACTCAGGATTTGAAAGAATTTGAAACTGAACTCCGTTCCCTGTAGTATCAAGAATGCTTTTAATTGCTTCGGCAGTACGAACTGGCAAAGTTGATTTTTCAACAACAATCTTATTATCTTTAGAAACTTTAGCAATTTGTCTTGCGCACAATTCAATATATTTTAAATCAGCTGCCATTCCTTTTCCTTTACCATACGTTTTTGTAGGCGTATTTACAGATATGAAAATGATTTGAGCTTCGTCAATTGCTTTATCAACTTCGGTTGAAAAAAACAAGTTTCTTCCTCTAGCTTCAGCAACAATAGCACTTAATCCTGGTTCATAAATTGGAATATTATCAGTATTTTTATCATTCCATGCAGCAATTCTTTCCGCATTTAAATCCACTACTGTCACTTGAATGTGAGGGCATTTTTGCGCAATAACAGCCATAGTTGGTCCTCCAACATAACCTGCTCCGATGCAACAAATTTTTGTGATTTTCATATTTCTATTCTTTAATTTCTATTCTTTATTTCTTAAGACTTTCCCAATACCATCCCACCGCTTCCTTTAAGCCTTCCTGCAAAGAAAACTTAGGCTTATACCCTAAAATAGTTTTGGCTTTATCAATACTAGCTAACGAATGAGGTATATCCCCCATTCTATTAGGACCATATTGAATTTCTACTTTCCCAATCTCTGAATCATATTCGGACAAAAAAGTTTTCAAATAACCAACCAAATCATTTAATGTATTACGATCTCCGTACGCTGTATTATAAACTGTGTTTATTGCCTCTGCTTTTTCGGTAATCATTGCCAATTCATTCATCTGAATTACATTATCGATATAAGTAAAATCTCTCGAATAATTCCCATCCCCATTTATTATTGGGCTTTCATGTTGCATCAATTGCATTACAAATTTTGGAATCACCGCTGCATAAGCTCCATTAGGATCTTGTTTGCGACCAAACACATTAAAGTAACGCAATCCGATTGTTTCCAACCCATATGTTTTACTGAAAATTTCGGCATATAATTCGTTAACATACTTTGTAATTGCATAGGGAGAAAGTGGTTTTCCTATAACTTCTTCTACTTTTGGCAATTCAATAGAATCACCATACGTAGAAGAACTTGCAGCATAAACAAAGCGTTTCACATTAGCATCTCTTGATGCTATCAACATATTCAAAAAGCCTGAAACATTAACTTCGTTTGTAGTAATTGGGTCATTTATGGATCTCGGAACAGATCCAAGTGCAGCTTGATGTAACACATAATCCACTCCACGAACTGCTAACATACAAGTTTCTAAATTTCGTATATCTCCTTCAATTAAATTAAAATTATCGTTGTTAAGAAAGTCCTTCAAATTATAACGATGACCTGTCACAAAATTGTCCAAACAGACAACATTGTATTTTTTGGATAAAAAATATTCACATAGGTTAGATCCAATAAATCCAGCCCCACCTGTTATTAGAATTGTTTTACTGCTATTTTTATCCATTCTTTATTTTTTTAAAATCCAGTGCTAAGTATTTTTCTTAACCCCAATTTTCTGTAATAAACTTTTTTTCTTTTCAACTTCATGATAGCCATTCGAATAATTCCCACTTCCATAACCATAGCCATAACCATAACCACCACCGTACTTTGCTTTATTTTCAAATCCATTCAAAATGATACTCGTATGGTGCAATTCTTCTCGATTAATTCTATTATTCAATAGTGATATCATTTCTTTTTTAGTAAAATTTTGCCTTACAATATATAAAATAATATCACAGTATTGTGTCAGTTCTAATGAATCAGCCACCAAACCAACTGGAGGTGTATCGAGAATAATATAATCATATTTCGATTTAAGCTCATCTATTAATTCTTTCATAGCTTCGCTTAAAATTAATTCAGATGGATTGGGAGGTATTGGTCCAGACAATATCACATCCAAATAGGGAACAGAAGTATGATTTATAATCTCATCCAAACTTTTATCTTTAATTAAATAATTCACAACACCAATTGTATTAGTCAAATTAAATTCTTCGGATAATTTTGGCTTTCTTAAATCCAATCCCACAATCACAGTTTTTTTCTCACTTAAAGCAAATACTGTAGCAATATTTATAGAGCAAAATGTTTTTCCTTCACCACTAACTGATGATGTGATCATGAGAGTTTTGGCTCCTGCCACATTATTTTTTTTGTACAAAAACTGTAGTGAAGATCGAACTGCTCTAAAAGACTCAGACAATGCAGATTTTGGTTTGTCAAAAACTGCTAAACTGTTTTTATCCGGATTAATTCCAACAATACCAATTAAAGGAATAGATGTTAATTTATTAATGTCATCAGGATTCTGAATAGTATTATTAATAAAAAAAAGAATTGTAATAATCAATAAAGGCAATAAAAGTCCTAAAAATAAAGCCAAAATATAATTAACTCCTGTTTTTGGTCCAATAAGCCCACCTCCAATATCTTTTGCTGAATCAATAAAATGAATATCAGATAAATTAGCAGCCTTTACAATATCAGCTTCACTCCTTTTTTGCAAAAAAGTATTATATATATTATTATTTAAATCGTATTTTCTTTGAATTTTAATTAATTCTTGCTGATCATCTGGAAGACGTTTTATCTTACCTTCGGCTTCATTAATTTTACTTTGAATCATTGCTAAATCGTATTGCAATGAAGCTTTGGCTGTAACTATATTTTCTAATAAAACATTCTTGATCGCTTCCATTTGATTATCAAAATCTCTAAATATTTTTTCGCTTTTTACTGCATAAGCCATCTCCGACCTTTGAGTTGAAAGAGCTATTAGTTTAGAAACATTAACCACAATATTTGGATCCTCAATTCCTGCCACAGAAGGAGCGGGTAATTTTGAATAATCAACACTATTTTTTAAATACGCCTTTAAAGAATTATAATAGGTTATTTTCCTGTCTATAACATCTCTCTTAGTGTCAAAATCAAGTATTTTATCTGAGAAAGCAAGCCCACCTCCCTCAATCTCATAAATATTCTTATCTTTCCTAAAGAATTTTAGCTCGTCTCCTGTTTTTTTCAACTGAGATTCCATTGCTATAAGTGTGCTATCAATAAAATTAACAGTATTGGTTGCAAACTGATTCTTAGCATCTAACTGTCTCTTCATCAACATCTTTACAGTAGAATTAAGATACTCAACCATTCTTGCTTTGTTAGTACCTTGCATTCCCAAAGTAATTATAGAACTTCCTTTGTCATCAGCCTTAACATTAACATCTCTATAAACTGAAACAGTTCCATCAAAATCATTAAATCGAACAAAGTATTCATTCCCTTTATATAATCCAGGATTGTTTCTTATCTGCAATTTCCAATTCAAAAAAGGCAATACCACTGGTTCACCTACTTTGTATCTTTTGATAAATTCTCCTTCAACAACAGATGTAGTACTGTAGCTATTGTCTGAATAATGAATTAACGAAACTGAAGATCCTATAAAAGGAATCCTTATTTCATATTCATTATCACTTAAAAATTTAATTCCTATAAGATTCCCAACTAATTGCCCTTGCTTTTTATCGATGTCTACATAAAATGGAACAGTACCATAAGCATCTATGAGATTGTATTCACCTTGCACTAGATAATCAATGTAAAATTGCAATTTATCTACCACTAGTTCATTGTGAGATCTGGATTGTAACGTGGTCGAAATAGTTTGAATTTGGTCCGAGGCACCTCCCCAATTAAAAACCAAATTGGTACTTGAGGTAAATAGTGGATTAGTTTCTTCTTTTACAGAAATCAGAGTTTCGATACTATAAATCTTCTCCTTACGTATATTAACCTGATAGGCAATCATTAAGGCTATTACTACTGTTAATAGAAACCACTTCCAATAACTTAGTATCTTAAGTAGAAATCCCTTAAAATCAAAACTTGGTCCATTTTCAAAAACTGCAAAATCTTTAATATCTAACATACTGGGGTTAATTTAAACTTTTAACTAACAAATAAGTAGTTGTAAATAAAGACAATAATGTAATTATAGTTGTTAGAGACTGGATACCCGTACTACCCGTTCCCCATGTTTTTTGTTTTAGTGGCTTTACGTACACGTAGTCATTTGGCTGTAAAAAATAATATGGCGAATTCATCACATTTATATTTGTTAAATCTAAATCTTTCATCTCCGTCCCATTTGGCGTCTGCCTAATAATTGTAACTGCCTTCCTGTCTCCAGTAGTAGTTATATCACCTGCATTTGCAATTGCCTCCATAATATTTACTTTTTCTTGAAATAATGTTTTTGTACCTGTATTAGCCACTTCGCCATTTATCGTGTAACGAAAACCTGCCAACTTTACTACCACAAAAATACTGGCATTATCTTTAAAATAAGTCGATAACAATTGCTTTTCGACATCTAAGCGTACTTCTTCAAGAGTAAATCCCATAACATTCATTTCTCCTAAAACAGGAATTCTAATATTTCCATGATCATCAACAGTGAAACCATTAAAATACAAACCAGATTCTGATTGTGAAGAACCTGCGGATGCACCATTCGATGATGGATTAAAAATAGCAACTAAATTAGGATCTGATGCTTTGATAGAAATACTTATTACATCATGTGTTTGCAATCGATAGGGTTTTGACTCTACCATTGTTATTGGATTCTCATTTGAAGAATTATCCTTTTTTTGAAGATAAACTAAATCCTTCACTGGAATACAAGATGTAAATAATACACTGATAAATAAAAATATATAGAAAAAATGCTTGTTCATTCGTATTTATTTAATAACAAATATAGTTTTTAGATTACTATTTAAAAAGTATAATACTTAATAAACAGCTTAATTGGCTTTTAATGATTTTTCAAAAGGTACTCTATGTAATATACTTCTACCAAGTGTAACTTCATCGGCGTATTCTAGTTCATCTCCAACAGCAATTCCTCTAGCAATTGTTGAAACTACTATTGACAAATCAGCTATTTGTTTATAGATATAAAAGTTGGTCGTATCGCCCTCCATAGTAGAACTTAAAGCGAAAATAATCTCTTTGACTTGTCCTAACTTAACTTTTTCTACCAATGTATTAATAGTAAGCTGACTTGGCCCTACTCCGTCTATAGGCGAAATTTTACCGCCCAAAACATGATAAATTCCTCTAAACTGTCCAGTGTTTTCAATTGCCATTACATCTCGAATATCCTCTACTACACATATAATTTGATGATTTCTACTTGGATTGGTGCAAATTTCACAAACTTCTCTATCAGATATATTATGACAACTTTTGCAATACTTAATATCTTCCCGCATTGTCACTAATGCTTGAGCTAAAAAAGTAGCTTGATCTTTGGGTTGTTTTAAAATATGCAAAACCAATCGCAAAGCGGTTCTTTTACCAATTCCAGGCAATTGAGCCATTTCATTAACTGCTTTTTCTATTAATTTTGAAGAAAATTCCATGGTTACAAAAGTAAGCAATTTGACAAACTGACATTTAGAAAATTAAACCTATTTTAAACACAATATCTAACTTTAAAACAAATAATTTCCAATTTTAAGTATGAACAAATGTAATTTTTTTCAAAATATCAATTGCCACTAATTTAAAACCGTTGACTGTTATGACTTAATATGTACGAATTGCTCTTATAATCACCTCTTTTTCTCTCTTTTACAGAAATAAAAAGATATAATATAAATAGATACTAATTAATATTTATTTAATGTCAGTAAAACTAACGTGCAAGCAGCTTCAAACTTTATATTATTTAATTCCAATAACTGATAAAATTCTGGGTTTTCAGTCCCTGGATTAAATAAAACACGTTTTGGTTTGGCTTCTACTATATAATTATAATAATCTCTTTGGCGAGCAGAATTTATATATAATGAAATGGTATCAATATTTTTGACAGGAATTGCTTTGGTATTTATTTTAACCCCAGCTACTTCTCCTGTATTTTGTCCCAATGCTAGCACGGAATGTCCATTGGCAACAAGCATTTCAATTGCTTTGAAAGCTACTTTTTCAGGCTTTGTTGTTGCTCCAATAATTAAAGTCTTTTTATTTTTTGTCATTGTAAATCTTTATGAAGTGCAAAAGTAATCAAAAACCATTAAGCACTAACCAAATAGTTGCTTTATACCTATATTATAAATTTGGAATTTGGTGGGATTACAATCCAAATTCCACAATTTTATTCAATTTATTTTACATTATATCGAAATAAACAATAATCTAACTCTTATTTAAACTTAGTTATAGAGAAAATCGTAATTTTACAATAAAAAGTTAAAACTGGATGGATTTATTTATTTACTTATTTGTCGCCTTATTTTCCGTATTAAACCCCATTGGAACTGTACCAATTTTTGTAGGCTTAACCCAAGGTGATTCCAAACAAGAATGTTCAAGAATTTCATTATGGACTTCTATAAATGTTTTTCTAATCCTTATAATTTCGTTTTTTATTGGAAAATATGTTTTAAGTTTTTTTGGCATTAGTATTGATTCACTAAGAATTGCTGGAGGTTTAATTATTGTAAGCTCTGGTTTTTCTTTGCTTTCGGGAAAATTCAACAAAAAAAGAGGCATCAATAAAAAGATAGAAACAGATGCTCAAAAACGAAATGATATTGCTCTAACCCCTTTAGCTATACCAATGCTTGCTGGACCAGGTTCAATATCTCTATTGATTGCATTTTACCAAGAACATCATGCTACGAATGAACTTATAATTGCTTCTTTAGCAATATTAGCAATTGCAGTTTCTATTTTTATTATCCTGAGAAGTGCTCATTATTTAGCAAAAATACTCGGAGCATCTGGCATTGTTGCTATATCTAGAATTATAGGATTTATTGTTGTTGCCATTGGCATTCAATATATAGTAAGCGCACTAATTAATATTATAAAAAGCAATTTGATGTAAATCAAAAACACTCAATAAAAAAGTCCAAAACTTAAATATAAACATTTAAGATTTGGACTTTTTTATTAACCTACTAAATCTTACTCTCTTGGTAAAAAAATCTCAGCCATCATACAACGGGCACTTCCTCCACCACAAGCTTCAATTGTATCTAAATTTGAACTCAAAATCGTCACATGCTCTTCTAATTGAGCAATTTGTTTTTTTGTCAAACTTTGATGAGCCGAAGCACTCATTACCAAATACCTTCTATCATCAGATCCTTTTACCTCCAACATATTACCAGCAAAATTATTAACTTGTTCTTCGGTAATCAAAATTATTTCTTTTTCATCACCTTTAATGCTATCAAGAACCATTTTTCGCTCTTTTTTATCATCGATAGAATCTACACAAATAACTGCAAATGTATCTCCAAGACACATCATAACATTGGTATGATAAATTAATTTTCGCTCTTTATTAACTGTTTGAAAAGCTTCAAAAATTACAGGAGTAAATTCGAAATCTTCACAAAATTCAATAAATAATTCTTCATCTGCTCTTGGTGAAAGAGCACAATAAGCTTTCCCATTTTCTCTGTCCAACAATAGACTCCCTGTACCTTCAAGAAAAAAACCATCATCTTCGGCAGAAGTATAATCCATAATATTGTTAATTATAAATCCTTTTTCTTCCAAAATATCTAGAATATCTTCACGACGTTCCAGACGACGATTCTCTGCAAACATGGGATAAAGCGCCACATCTCCATTCTCATGAAATGAAATCCAATTATTTGGAAAAATACTATCCGGAGTATCTGCATCTTCAAGATCATCCACTACCGTTACATCTACCCCAACCGCCCGAAGCTTCTCAACAAAAACATCAAATTCCTGTTGTGCTTTTGCATTTACTGTTGCAGGCAAAAGACCATCTAAAACTTTTTGATAATAATTATTCACTGCCGTTTGCTCATTCATACGAAAAGCTACAGGTCGAATCATTAAAATGGAGTTTGTTGTTTGTGTCATATTCATATTGTTTTATCGTTCCAAAATCTATTGCCTAAAGTTAGACAATAAAACTCAAAACAAATTATTAATCTCTTATTAATGGCAAAGTAGAGCATCTTAACAAGCCTTCTTGCTTCGAAATTTCAGCATATGGAATTTCCTCTACAATAAATCCATTTGCTCGCAACCAATTATTTAATCTGGTAAAATTTTTCTCAGAAACAACTACGTTATTATCAATCGAAAACACATTAGAATTCATATTATACATCTCATCCCTTGTAATATGAAACAAATTTTCTTTACCAAAAAGGTCAACCAAAAACATATAATCAGCTTCTTCTCTAAATCCTCTTTTATAAATAATTCCTTTGTTTTTCCCAACTGGTTGAAAACAACAGTCCAAGTGTAGTGCATTATCACGCGCTTCAATTCTAGATTTCACTAAATCAAATTCTTTTACAATTTTATTTGGAAATAAGTCTTTTATAAAATTGACACCATGCAAATTGGTTCTTGCCGTAATGTAGCTAGCATAATCACTTCCCTTATATGTTCCAATAAAAACATAATCATTCCAAAGCATTACATCCCCTCCTTCAATATGAACTTCTTCTGGTGGGCGAACTACTTTTGCTGGATTTACCTGATCAATCACGTACTGAATAGCGTCCAATTCTCTTTTTCGATCTGGTAAAATATTGGACTTAATAAAAACATCATCGATAACAAAACCAATATCTCTTGTAAATATCTGATTATAATTTTCAATCATTTCTGGACGTAATACCGTTACTCCATATTTTTTAAAAACAGAATTAAAAGCTTCCATCTCGATAACCATATCAGCTTCAATTGGATAAGTATTAGCTAAAATATGCTCCAAAGATTTAGGATCATATGCTTCGCCAATTTTTGGTGTTGGTCCATTATTTATTGCAGAACCTAATACTACCGTCCTTAACCTTGAGGTTTCATTTTTTATATTTAATTCTAGCATTTTTTAAACTTTCGCCAAAGATAAAAAAAAAGCTCCACTATAAAGTGAAGCTTTGATAATCTATTTTATGCTTTATTCTTTAACATATTCTCTTAAAGGATATCCAGTATAAACTTGTCTTGGTCTACCGATCGGTTCTTTATTTTCTCTCATTTCTTTCCATTGAGCAATCCAACCTGGCAATCTTCCAATTGCAAATAATACGGTAAACATATCAGTTGGAATTCCTAAAGCTCTATAAATAATACCTGAATAAAAATCAACATTAGGATATAAATTTCTTGATTTGAAATACTCATCTTCTAATGCTGCTGCTTCTAATTTTTTAGCAATTTCAAGAATAGGATCATTAACACCTAAAGTTGAAAGTACTTCATCTGCCGCTTTTTTAATGATTTTTGCTCTAGGATCAAAGTTTTTATAAACTCTATGACCAAATCCCATTAATCTAAAAGTATCATTTTTATCTTTTGCTTTCGCTAAATATTTATCAGCATCACCACCATTAGCATGTATTTCCTCTAACATTTCTAGAACAGCTTGATTTGCTCCTCCGTGTAAAGGTCCCCATAAAGCAGAAACACCCGCAGAAATTGAAGCAAAGAGACCAGCATGTGAAGACCCTACCATTCTAACTGTAGAAGTTGAGCAGTTTTGCTCATGATCTGCATGAAGAATGAATAGTTTATCTAAAGCATCTATAATAACAGGATTAGCTGTATATGGCGCTGTAGGCAACTTAAACATCAAACTCATAAAATTCTCAACATATCCAATTGTATTATCATAATAATTCAAAGGATACCCCATACTTTTTCTATAAGTCCAAGTAGCAATAACTAAAAATTTAGCAATAGTTTTACAAACTGCATCATACATTTCTTTTTCATTACTTGCATCAACAGATTTAGGATTAAAAGCTGTTAAAGCACTAGTCAAAGCAGACAATACTCCCATTGGATGAGCAGTTCTTGGAAAACCATCCAAAATGATCTTCATTTCTTCACTAACTAAAGTATGTCTTCTAATATCATTTTCAAATTGCTCTAATTTTTCATTAGAAGGTAATTCTCCAAAAATTATTAAATACGAAACTTCCAAAAAATGAGATTTTTCAGCCAAATCTTCTATTGAGTATCCTCTATAACGCAAAATCCCAAGTTCTCCATCCAAAAAGGTAATTTCACTTTTACAAGCACCTGAATTTTTGTAACCTGGATCAAGTGTAATTACACCAGACATATCTCGTAATTTACTAATATCAACGGCTGCCTCGTTCTCACTTCCTACAATAACTGGAAGCTCAAACCTATTACCATCGATTTCTAATATTGCTATTTTTGACATATTATTTATGAAATAAAATTTAATTTTTAATTTACCAAATCTAAGTAATTTCTAAGTAATTTAAAAACTAATTAGATAATGAATTTGTTAAAAATTCAATAAAAAAGCCATTCATCATAGACGAATGGCTCAATTACTATAAAATCATTACAATTACTTTATTTTAAAGGCATTTTTCCCAGGAAAATATGCAGAATTCCCTAATTCCTCTTCAATTCTCAATAATTGATTATATTTTGCCATACGATCAGAACGAGAAGCTGAACCAGTTTTGATTTGACCACAGTTTAAAGCTACTGCTAAATCAGCAATTGTATTATCTTCTGTTTCTCCTGAACGGTGAGACATTACTGAAGTATAACCTGCATTTTTAGCCATATTTACTGCTGCAATAGTCTCAGTTAAAGTTCCAATTTGGTTTACTTTAATTAAAATTGAGTTTGCAATTCCTTTTTCAATTCCTGTTGACAAACGTTCAACATTAGTAACAAATAAATCATCACCAACTAATTGAGTTTTAGTTCCGATTTTTTCTGTTAATAATTTCCATCCATCCCAGTCATTTTCATCCATTCCATCTTCAATAGAGATAATTGGATATTTAGCAGCTAATTCAGCCAAATAATCAACTTGCTCTGCAGAAGTTCTAATTTTTCCTGTTGGTCCTTCAAATTTAGAATAATCATATTTTCCGTCAACATAGAATTCTGAAGCAGCACAATCTAAAGCTACCATAATTTCATCTCCAAAAGAATAACCCGCTTTTTCAACTGCCAATTTGATAGTATCTAAAGCATCTTCAGTTCCACCAGCTAAGTTTGGAGCAAATCCTCCTTCATCACCAACAGCAGTACTTAAACCTCTATCGTGTAATACTTTTTTAAGATTGTGAAAAATCTCAGTTCCCATTTGCATAGCATGTGTAAAAGAAGTTGCTTTTACAGGGAAAATCATAAATTCTTGAAATGCAATAGGCGCATCAGAATGCGAACCTCCATTGATAATATTCATCATTGGAACCGGCAAAGTATTTGCAGAAACCCCACCTACATATCTATACAAAGGTAATCCTAATTCATTAGCAGCTGCTTTTGCAACAGCAAGAGAAACTCCAAGAATAGCATTTGCTCCTAAATTGGCTTTGTTTGGTGTACCATCCAAATCAATCATTGTTTGGTCAATCAAGTTTTGTTCAAAAACAGATGTACCAACTAATTCTTCAGCAATTTTAGTATTTACATTTTCAACCGCTTTTAAAACACCTCTTCCTAAAAAAGAATTCCCTCCGTCACGTAACTCTACTGCTTCGAATTTACCAGTCGACGCTCCAGATGGAACAGCAGCTCTTCCTAAAACTCCGTTTTCTGTTACTACATCTACTTCTACTGTAGGATTTCCTCTTGAATCGAAAATTTGTCTTGCGTGAATTTTAACAATAATACTCATTATTCTTATTTTTTATGTTATTAATTTGTATTTTACTCAAAATTAAGTAAAAAAATTCATTAGTCTTCATTCTTAAAACGTTAATATGATTTTATTTATTAACGATAACGTTTTAGTCTTATACAGATTTGATATTTTCTATAAACTGATCAAAAAGATAAGAAGAATCGTGCGGCCCAGGGCTTGCTTCAGGGTGATATTGCACAGAAAAACAATTCTTATTTTTCATTCGCATTCCTGCAACTGTTCCGTCATTCAAATGCAAATGTGTAATTTCTAAATCAGGGTGTTGATCTAATTCTTCTTTGTTCACAGCAAAACCATGATTTTGAGAAGTAATTTCTCCTTTGCCCGTAATTATATTTTTCACAGGATGATTAATACCTCTATGACCATTGAACATTTTATATGTCGAAACACCATTTGCCAAAGCAATAACTTGGTGACCTAAACAAATACCAAACAAAGGTTTATTATTTTGAAGTATCTCTTTAGCAACTTCTATTGCACTTTCCAATGGATCTGGATCTCCAGGACCGTTAGATAAGAAAAAACCATCTGGGTTAAAAGAAGCCAATTCGGAATAAGATGTGTTATAAGGGAAAACTTTAATGTAACAGTCTCTTTTTGCCAAATTTCTAAGAATGTTTTCTTTTATTCCTAAATCTAAAGCAGCAATTTTATACGTAGCATTTTCATTTCCATAAAAATAAGGCTCTAATGTAGACACTTTAGAAGCTAATTCCAATCCTTTCATATCTGGAACTTCAGCCAATAATGCTTTTAATTCTTCTATAGGAGTATCATCAGTACAAATAACAGCATTCATAGCTCCATTATCACGTATATAACTTACCAGCGCACGTGTATCAACATCAGAAATACAAATCAAATTTTGTTTAGCGAAATAATCTTCCAAACTCCCTGATGAATCAGCTCTTGAATAATTAAAGCTGAAATTTTTACAAACTAAACCTGCAATTTTAATGCTATTAGATTCAACTTCTTTATCATTTACCCCATAATTTCCAATATGAGCATTTGTAGCAACCATTAATTGACCAAAATAAGACGGATCTGTAAAAATCTCCTGATATCCAGTCATACCGGTATTAAAACAAACTTCACCAAATGTTTTTCCAGTGATTCCAATTGATTTACCGTGGAATATAGTTCCGTCACTTAATAAAAGAATAGCGCTTTTTCGTGTTGTATATTTCATATGTAATTTAATATTGTGCAAATTTAAATTTTTAAAACAGTGGACGCAATGTTTTTTATGAATAATTCAGGGAATTTAAAACCTTAGACTATAGAGTAACAAAAAGGTAATAAAATGTTTTAAAAAAGCATATTCATTAAAAAATATAACTGCGATCCTAAATGCAAATTTTTAAGCTTTGCCAAAAAATGCTTATTTATTTTACAAAAAAAAAGGATAAACTATAAATAGCTTATCCTTTATTATTATTGAATGATTATTTTCATAATTATTCAGCTGCGTCAGTTGTAGGTTCCGCTTCAGCAGCTGGAGCTTCAGTAGCTGCATCCGCTTTTTTAGCTTTTCCACCACGACGGCTTTTTGCTTTTGTAACTTCTTTTTTACCTCCGTTGTAAAGTTCATTGAAATCTACTAATTCGATCATTGCCATATCAGCATTATCTCCTAAACGATTTCCAACTTTAATGATACGAGTGTATCCACCTGGACGGTCACCTACTTTAGCAGCTACATCTCTGAACAAGTCAGTTACTGCATATTTACTACGTAGGTAAGCAAAAACGATACGACGATTGTGAGTAGTATCAGATTTTGATTTTGTTATAAGCGGCTCAACGAATTGTTTAAGCGCTTTAGCTTTAGCAACAGTAGTATTAATACGTTTGTGCTCGATAAGAGAACAAGCCATATTAGCTAACATAGAACTTCTATGAGCTGTCTGTCTGCTTAAGTGATTGAATTTTTTTCCGTGTCTCATGACGTGTTTTTTTTAAACCTTCATCTTGCTTCTATCCTCTATGGAGAGCAAAATACGAAGTAGTTTATTCTTTATCTAGTTTGTATTTTGCTAAATCCATTCCGAAAGTCAAATTTTTGATTGCAACTAGTTCATCTAGTTCAGTCAAAGATTTTTTACCGAAATTACGGAATTTCATTAGGTCATTTTTATTGAACGATACTAAATCACCAAGTGTATCAACTTCAGCCGCTTTCAAACAATTTAATGCTCTAACAGAAAGATCCATATCAACAAGCTTAGTTTTAAGCAATTGTCTCATGTGTAATGACTCTTCGTCATAAGATTCTGTTTGTGCAATTTCGTCAGCCTCTAGTGTAATTCTTTCATCAGAAAACAACATGAAATGGTGAATTAAAACTTTTGCAGCTTCAGTAAGAGCATCTTTAGGATTGATTGAACCATCAGTTTTAATTTCAAAAACTAATTTTTCATAATCTGTTTTTTGCTCTACACGGAAGTTTTCAATTGCATACTTAACATTTTTTACCGGAGTAAAAATTGAGTCAGTAAATATAGTTCCTATTGCAGCATTTTGTTTTTTGTTCTCTTCAGCAGGAACATATCCTCTACCTTTTTCAATAGTTAAATCAAAGTTTAATTTGATTTTACTATCTAAATTACAGATAACTAGTTCTGGGTTCAAAACTTGGAAACCTGAAATAAATTTTTGAAAATCACCAGCTGTTAATTGGTCTTTACCTGAAACAGAAATAGTAACTGATTCATTATCGATATCTTCAATTTGACGTTTGAAACGTACTTGTTTAAGATTAAGGATAATCTCGGTAACGTCTTCAACAACTCCTGAAATAGTAGAAAACTCATGATCTACACCTTCTATGCGGACAGATGTAATTGCATAACCTTCTAATGCTGAAAGCAAAACTCTTCTAAGTGCATTACCAACGGTCAATCCGTAACCAGGTTCTAAAGGTCTAAATTCAAATTTACCTTCAAAATCGGTTGAATCGATCATGATAACTTTATCGGGCTTCTGAAAATTAAATATTGCCATAAATTTCGACTAAGTCAATTATTATTTGTTGTACAACTCTACGATTAATTGTTCTTTAATGTTTTCTGGAATTTGAAGTCTTGCAGGTACAGAAACGAAAGTTCCTTCTTTAAGATCTTGATTCCAAGTAATCCATTCATAAACATGACTTGAATTAGATAAAGAACGTTCGATAGCCTCTAAAGATTTAGATTTTTCACGAACTGCAACTTTATCACCAGGTCTAAGGTGGTAAGAAGGAATATTAACCACTTCACCATTTACAGTAACGTGTCTGTGAGAAACGATTTGACGAGCACCTCTTCTAGAAGGAGCAATACCCATTCTGAAAACTACATTATCCAATCTTGCTTCACACAATTGTAATAAAACTTCACCAGTAACACCTTTAGTAGCTGATGCTTTTTTGAATAAACCTCTGAATTGTTTTTCTAAAATTCCATAAGAATATTTAGCTTTTTGCTTTTCCATTAACTGGATAGCAAACTCAGATTTTTTTCCTCTTTTTTTTGCCATCCCGTGTTGTCCAGGAGGGTAATTTCTTTTTTCGAAAGCTTTATCATCTCCGAAAATTGCTTCGCCGAATTTACGTGCGATTCTTGTACTTGGACCAGTATATCTTGCCATTTTAAAAAAATTTAAGGTAGAGATTAAGAATTCAGGTCTTATCCTTCAATAATCGTTATTCTACCTTTATTATACTATAATTTATTTGAGTATTATACTCTACGTCTTTTTGGAGGACGACATCCGTTGTGAGGCATTGGAGTAACATCAATGATTTCAGTTACTTCAATTCCACCGTTATGTAAAGAACGGATAGCAGACTCACGTCCGTTTCCTGGTCCTTTTACATAAACTTTAACTTTTTTAAGTCCAGCTTCAAGAGCTACTTTACTACAATCTTCTGCTGCCATTTGAGCTGCGTATGGAGTATTCTTTTTAGAACCTCTGAAACCCATTTTACCAGCTGAAGACCAAGAAATAACTTCACCTTTTTTGTTAGTCAAAGAAATGATGATGTTATTGAAGGTAGCAGAAATATGAGCTTCTCCCGTTGATTCAACGATAACTTTACGTTTTTTTGCAGTTGCTTTAGCCATATTACTTATTATTTAGTTGCTTTTTTCTTGTTAGCAACAGTTTTTCTTTTACCTTTTCTTGTTCTAGAGTTGTTTTTAGTTCTTTGTCCTCTTAATGGAAGACCAGATCTATGACGGATACCTCTATAACATCCAATATCCATTAAACGTTTGATGTTCAAAGAAACTTCAGAACGTAATTCACCTTCAATTTTGAATGTTCCAACTGCTTCACGAATTGCTCCGATCTCGTCATCATTCCAATCTTGAACTTTTTTATCTTGGCTAACTTGAGCTTTTTCTAAAATCTCAATTGCTCTACTTCTTCCTAATCCGAAGATATAGGTAAGTGCTATAACACCTCTCTTATTTTTTGGGATATCTACCCCTGCTATTCTTGCCATAATTATCCTTGTCTTTGTTTAAATCTAGGATTCTTTTTGTTTATTACGTACAATCTCCCTTTTCTACGCACAATTTTGCACTCGGGACTTCTCTTTTTTACTGATGCTCTAACTTTCATAGTGAATATCCTTTAATATCTATAAGTAATTCTTGCTTTTGACAAATCGTAAGGACTCATTTCTAGTTTCACTTTATCACCAGGTAATAATTTGATATAATGCATTCGCATTTTTCCAGAAATATGAGCAATTACAATATGTCCATTTTCTAACTCTACACGGAACATCGCATTTGACAATGCTTCGATGATTGATCCGTCTTGTTCTATTGCTGATTGTTTTGCCATAAATTAAGCTACCGCTTTTCTATTTTTACCACTTTTCATCAAACCATCATAATGCTTATTCAACAAGTATGAATTAATTTGCTGAATAGTATCTATTGCAACTCCAACCATAATTATCAATGAAGTCCCTCCAAAAAACATAGCCCAAGATTGTTGAACATCCATAAGACTTACAACAATTGCTGGGAACACAGCTATCAAAGCAAGAAATAAAGATCCTGGAAAAGTTATTAAAGACATCACTTTATCAAGATAATCTGAAGTCTCAACACCTGGTCTAATACCTGGTATAAAACCACCACTTCTCTTTAAATCATCAGACATCTTATTAGTAGGAACCGTAATTGCAGTATAAAAGAAAGTAAATACAACAATTAATGTTGCAAATAAGAAATTATACCAGAATCCGAACATATTACTAAAAGCACCAACAATAGATTGTGAAGCATCTGATTTAGACAAACCAGCAACAGCAGCAGGTATAAACATAATAGCTTGTGCAAATATAATTGGCATTACACCAGATGCATTAAGCTTTAATGGAATCCATTGTCTGTTACCACCCATCATATCTTGTTCGAAATCACCAGATGTTGTACGACGAGCGTACTGTACCGGGATTTTTCTAACTGCCATCACAAGTAATACACAAGAAATAATTACAAGTAACCAAATAATGATTTCAACTACCAATAACATTGGTCCACCATTATTATTAGTAACTCTTGTTGTAAATTCTTGAATAAAAGCTTGTGGCAACCTAGCTAAAATACCAACCATTATCAAAAGGGAAATACCATTTCCGATACCTTTATCAGTAATTTTTTCTCCTAACCACATGGCAAAAATTGTACCTGTAACTAAGATTACTACTGAAGAAAATAAAAATTCAAAAGAATTAAATCCCAAGATGAAAGCTGAACTAGGTAAAGTTCTGTAAAGATTGTAGATATAAGTTGGACCTTGTACCAAAGTGATAACAATAGTTAACCAACGGGTAATTTGATTGATTTTTTTTCTACCACTCTCTCCATCACTTTGTAGTTTTTGCAAATAAGGAATAGCAATTCCCATAAGTTGCACAACAATAGATGCAGAAATATAAGGCATAATTCCCAAAGCAAAAACTGAAGCTTTAGAAAATGCACCTCCGGTAAACATGTCTAGAATAGATCCTAATCCATTTTTTGTTTGCCCAGCTAATCCTGTTAATTGAGTTGCGTCAATTCCCGGTAGCGTAACATGAGCACCAAAACGATAAACTAAAAGCAGACCTAAAGTAATTAAAATTCTATTCTTTAGTTCTTCTATTTTCCAAACATTACTTATTGATTCAATAAATTTCTTCATCTTAATTCTAGGAATTACATGATTACAGCTTCTCCACCAGCAGCTTCAATAGCAGCTTTTGCAGTAGCAGTAAATTTGTGAGCAGTTACTTTTAATTTTGCTTTCAATTCTCCTCTACCTAAAATCTTAACGATTTCATTTTTAGTAGCAAGACGATTAGCCACATAAACTGTCATATCAACAGTATCTGTAATTACTCCATTATCAACCAATAATTGAAGAGTATCAAGATTAACACCTTCGTATTCTTTACGATTGATGTTAGTGAAACCAAACTTAGGCACACGTCTTTGAAGTGGCATTTGACCTCCTTCAAAACCAATCTTTTTAGAATAACCAGAACGAGATTTTGCTCCTTTGTGTCCACGTGCAGCGGTACCACCTTTTCCAGAACCTTCTCCTCTACCTAATCTTTTATTTTGATTGTGTGTAGAACCTTCAGCAGGTTGTAAGTTACTTAAATTCATAACAGTATTTGTTATTTAGTTTCTTCAACAGAAACTAAGTGTTTAACTTTATTTATCATTCCAAGGATAGTTGGATTTGAATCGTGTTCTACAACTTGACCCATTTTACGAAGACCCAAAGCCTCTAATCCTCTTTTTTGAGTAAGGGGACAGTTGATTTGACTTCTAACTTGTTTTACTAATAATTTAGCCATAATTTCCTTGAATTAACCTTTAAAAACTTTTTCTAAAGAAACACCTCTTTGTTTTGCAACAGTGTAAGCACTTCTCATTTGTAATAAAGCATCAAAAGTTGCTTTTACTACGTTGTGAGGATTTGAAGATCCTTGAGATTTAGACAATACATCATGAATTCCAACTGATTCAAGAACTGAACGAACAGCTCCACCAGCAATAACCCCTGTACCATGAGAGGCAGGAATTAAGAATACACGTGCACCACCAAATTTACCTTTTTGTTCGTGAGGAACAGATTGTCCATTCAAAGGAATTTTTACTAAATTTTTCTTAGCATCTTCCACTGCTTTCGCAATTGCTTCAGAAACGTCTTTAGACTTTCCTAATCCGTGACCAACTACTCCGTTTTCATCACCTACAACTACAATAGCAGAAAAACCGAAAGCTCTACCACCTTTTGTAACCTTAGTAACACGATTTACACTTACCAAACGATCTTTTAATTCAAGACCACTTGGTTTTACCAACTCTATATTCTTGTATTTACTATTAGACATACTATTAGAATTTAAGTCCAGCCGCTCTCGCGCCTTCCGCTAATGATTTAATACGACCGTGGTATAAGTAACCTCCTCTATCGAAAGTAACATCATTTATACCCGCTTTTAAAGCTTTTTCTGCAATAAGTTTTCCAACTGCAGTAGCAACTTCAATATTCGTACCGTTTCCAATTTCTTTTTCTCTTGAAGAAGCAGCTAATATAGTAACTCCGTTTACATCATCAATTAATTGAGCGTAAATTTCTTTGTTACTTCTAAAAACAGATAGTCTCGGTTTAGTGGCAATACCACTAATCGTTTTTCTAATTCTGAATCTAATACGTTGTCTTCTTTCAGGTTTTGTTAATGACATAATCTTATTTTTTAAGCTGATTTACCTGCTTTTCTTCTTAATACTTCACCTACAAATTTAACACCTTTTCCTTTGTACGGCTCTGGCTTACGGAAACCTCTAATTTTCGCAGCAATTTGACCTAAAAGTTGTTTATCCAATGATGTTAATTTCACAATTGGGTTTTTACCTTTTTCAGAGATAGTTTCAAGAGTTACCTCTGGAGCTACTTCTAATACAATATTGTGAGAGAACCCAAGTGCTAAATCTAATTTTTGTCCTTGATTTGAAGCTCTATAACCAACTCCAACCAATTCTAAAGATTTTGTAAAACCTTCTGTTACACCAATAACCATGTTATTAATTAAAGATCTGTACAAACCATGTTTTGCTCTCTGGTCTTTATGATCAGAAGATCTTTCTACTAGAACTTGATCCCCTTCAACTTTTACAGTTACGTCCGAAAACTCCTGAGATAGTTGACCGTTTTTTCCTTTTACAGTAATAATACCATCTGCAACTGTAATAGTTACACCAGCTGGTATTGTTACTGGGCTTTTACCTATTCTTGACATCTTATATAGTCTTTAAAATTAGTATACGTAACAAATTACTTCTCCACCTACATTTAATTGTTTCGCTTTTTTTCCAGTCATAAGACCTTTAGAAGTTGAAACAATAGCAATTCCTAATCCATTAAGGATTCTTGGGATTTTAGAAGCACCTGCATACTTACGTAAACCTGGTTTACTAATTCTTTGGATATCTTTGATTACAGGCTCTTTAGTATCTTTATCATACTTCAAAGCAATTTTGATTGAACCCTGAACAGAGTTATCTTCAAATTTGTAACTTAAGATATAACCTTGATCAAATAAGATCTTTGTTATTTCTTTTTTTAGATTAGATGCTGGAATTTCGACAACTTTGTGGTTTGCAGCCACAGCGTTTCTAACTCTCGTCAAATAATCTGCAATTGGATCTGTATACATATGTATTGATTTGCGGTAACGGTTTTCGACTAAACGTAGGCGAACCTGAAACCAGTTTATAAATGTGAAAAACAGACGTGAGTTACCCCACGTCTGAATATTTTTCTACCAAGATGCTTTTTTAACACCTGGTATTAGTCCATTGTTAGCCATTTCACGGAATGTAACACGTGAAATACCGAATTGACGCATATACCCTCTTGGTCTACCTGTCAATTTACAACGATTGTGCAAACGAACTGGCGAAGCATTTTTCGGTAATTTCTGCAAACCTACGAAATCTCCAGCTTCTAACAAAGCTTTTCTTTTCTCAGCATACTTAGCTACCGTTTTTTCTCTCTTAACCTCACGGGCTTTCATTGATTCTTTAGCCATATCTTAATTCTTTTTAAAAGGTAAACCTAATTCAGTCAATAACGATTTTGCTTCTTTGTCTGTAGCAGCAGAAGTTACAAAAGTAATGTCCATTCCAGATATTTTATTTACTTTGTCAATATCAATTTCAGGGAAAATGATTTGCTCTAAAACACCAAGATTGTAGTTTCCTCTTCCATCAAAACCAGTAGCTTTAATTCCACTGAAATCTCTAACACGTGGTAATGAAGAAGTAATAAGTCTATCTAAAAACTCATACATTCTTTCTCCACGTAAAGTAACTTTTGCTCCAATAGGCATCCCTTTTCTCAATTTGAAAGACGCAACGTCTTTCTTAGAAATAGTAGATACTGCTTTTTGTCCAGTAATCTTTGTTAATTCATCAACTGCATAGTCAATCAATTTTTTATCAGATACTGCTGCACCAACTCCTTTACTCAAAACGATTTTTTCAAGTTTTGGAACTTGCATAACGTTTGTGTAACCGAATTCTTCTTTAAGAGCAGAGATAACTCTACTCTTATATTCTTCTTTTAGTCTAGGTATATATGCCATTACTATAGTACTTGATTAGATTTTTTTGAAAATCTTACTTTCTTATCTCCTTCAACTCTAATACCTACTCTTGTTGTTTCCTTAGTTTTAGGATCAATTAGAGAAATGTTAGATATTTGAATAGAAGCTTCTTTTTTTACAATACCACCTTGAGGGCTTTTTGCACTAGGTTTCGTATGTTTAGAAACTAAGTTTACACCTTCAACAATCGCTTTGTTTTTCTCACGGTAAACACGTAAAACTTTACCTTCCTCACCTTTATGGTCTCCAGCAATTACTCTTACGATATCTCCAGTTTTTATTTTTAGCTTTATCATCTTAAAACGAATTAAAGCACTTCTGGTGCTAATGATACAATTTTCATGAATTGTTTTTCACGAAGTTCTCTTGCAACCGGACCAAAAACACGAGTTCCTCTCATTTCCCCTGCAGCGTTCAAAAGAACACATGCATTGTCATCGAAACGGATATAAGAACCATCAGCTCTTCTTACTTCTTTTTTGGTACGTACAACAACTGCAGTTGAAACGGCTCCTTTTTTAACGTTTCCGTTAGGGGCAGCGTCTTTAATTGATACTACAATCTTGTCTCCAACAGAGGCATACCTTCTTTTGGTACCTCCTAAAACACGGATAGTTAAAACTTCTTTAGCTCCTGTGTTATCTGCTACTTTTAGTCTTGATTCTTGTTGTACCATAATTATTTAGCTCTTTCTAAGATTTCAACTAATCTCCAACATTTTGATTTACTCAAAGGACGCGTTTCGCTAATTCTTACAGTATCTCCTATGTTACAGTCGTTTGTTTCGTCATGTGCAACAAATTTCTTTGTTTTCAACACGAACTTACCGTATAATGGGTGTTTTACTCTTGTTACTTGAGCAACTACAATGGATTTATCCATTTTGTTTGAAGTAACAACCCCAACTCTTTCTTTTCTTAAATTTCTTTTTTCTTCCATCTTTCAGCAGAATTATTGTAATTCTCTTTTAGTAAGTTCTGTAGCTAATCTTGCAACTGCTCTTCTTACACTTCTAATTTGAAGTGGGTTCTCAATTGGAGAAATAGCGTGAGCCATTTTTAGATCAGCATATGCCTTCTTAGTTTGGCTAAGTTTTTCTTGCAACTCCGCTGCAGAAAGATCTTTTATTTCTGATTGTTTCATAATATAATATAGATTATGCTTCGAAATCTCTAGCAACGACGAACTTAGTTTTTACTGGAAGCTTTTGAGCTGCAAGACGTAACGCCTCTTTTGCAACTGATAAAGGAACTCCTCCAACTTCAAACATAATTCTTCCGGGTTTAACAACGGCAGCCCAATATTCAACGGCACCTTTACCTTTACCCATACGTACCTCAAGAGGTTTCTTAGTGATAGGTTTGTCTGGAAATATTTTGATCCATAATTGTCCTTCTCTTTTCATAAAACGAGTTGCAGCAATACGCGCAGCTTCGATTTGACGTGAAGTTAAGAACATTCCATCTTCGTGAACAGATTTAATACCAAACATTCCATTAGAAAGTTCATGCCCTCTTTGAGAGTTACCTTTCATCTTACCTTTTTGTACCTTACGGTATTTTGTTCTTTTAGGTTGTAACATTTTTCTTTAATTTAAAAAATTACTTTCTTTTACGAGCGTCTGGTTTACCACCTTTGTTAAAAGGTTTTCTATCTCCTCTTGGAGAATCACCACCTTTACCCCCACCAGCTTGTTTTTTATCCATTCCAGCAAGTGGAGAAAGATCTCTCTTCCCGTAAACTTCACCTTTCATGATCCATACTTTGATCCCCATTCTACCATAAGTAGTGTGAGCTTCAGCCAAAGCATAATCAATGTCAGCTCTGAAAGTTGATAGAGGAATACGTCCTTCTTTGAAACCCTCTGAACGAGCCATCTCTGCACCGTTCAAACGACCAGAAATCAAAACTTTGATACCTTCAGCGTTCATACGCATAGAAGCAGCAATAGCCATTTTGATTGCACGTCTGTAAGAAATACGGCTTTCGATTTGACGACAGATGCTTGTAGCAACTAGATACGCGTCAAGTTCAGGTCTTTTAATTTCAAAGATGTTGATTTGAACCTCTTTGTCAGTAATCTTTTTAAGTTCTTCTTTCAACTTGTCTACCTCTTGTCCACCTTTCCCGATAATGATACCAGGTCTTGCAGTAGTGATAGTAACGGTTACAAGTTTCAAAGTTCTCTCGATGATTACTTTTGATACACTAGCTTTTGATAAACGAGCATGGATATACTTTCTGATTTTTGAATCTTCGGCTAACTTATCACCGTAATCATTTCCACCATACCAGTTTGAGTCCCATCCTCTGATGATACCAAGTCTATTTCCAATTGGATTTGTCTTTTGTCCCATGCTTAAGAATTGCTTTGTGTGTTATTGATAGCTCCTAACACGATTGTTACGTGGTTAGAACGTTTTCTAATTCTGTGTGCTCTACCTTGTGGAGCTGGACGAAGTCTTTTCAACATCATTCCACCATCCACACGGATTTCTTTAACAAATAATCCAGCTTCTTCAAGATTACCTTCACTATTTTTTTGCTCCCAGTTATTGATTGCAGATAATAATAATGTTTCTAATTTTCTTGAAGCTTCTTTCGAACTGAATCTTAATATGTTAAGTGCTCTTTCTACCTTCTGACCTCTTACCAAGTCCGCTACTAAGCGCATTTTTCTAGGTGAAGTAGGGCAGTTATTCAATTTTGCGAAAGCAATAGACTTATTAGCCTCTTTTCTCGCATCTGCTGTTTCTCTTTTACGAACTCCCATTGCTTCTTATTTTTTACCTTTATTTTTTGCTCCAGCATGACCTCTAAAAGATCTAGTTGGTGAAAATTCTCCTAATTTGTGACCTACCATGTTTTCAGTTACGTAAACTGGTACAAATTGACGACCGTTATGAACTGCGATAGTTTGTCCAACAAAGTCTGGAGTAATCATAGAAGCTCTAGACCAAGTCTTTACTACTCCTTTGTTTCCACCTGCGATGTTTTCTTCAACTTTCTTTTCTAACTTATAATGAACGAAAGGTCCTTTTTTTAATGAACGTGCCATATCTTATTATTTCTTTCTACGTTCTACAATGTACTTGTTACTCGGGTTTTTCTTAGAACGAGTTCTATAACCTTTAGCAGGTATACCGTTTCTAGAACGTGGATGTCCACCAGAAGAACGTCCTTCACCACCACCCATTGGGTGATCGACAGGGTTCATTGCAACAGGTCTTGTTCTAGGTCTTCTACCCAACCATCTTGTTCTACCTGCTTTTCCAGATACAACTAATTGGTGGTCAGAATTAGATACTGCTCCAATTGTAGCTGAACAAGTCAACAAGATTAATCTTGTTTCTCCTGACGGCATTTTAATTGTAGCATATTTTCCATCTCTTGCCATTAATTGAGCAAATGTTCCAGCAGAACGAGCGATTACAGCTCCTTGTCCTGGTCTCAATTCGATACAAGATATAACAGTTCCTAAAGGAATTCTGCTTAAAGGTAAAGTATTACCAATTTCAGGTTGAGATTCTGGACCAGAAACTACTTTCTGACCAACTTTCAATCCGTTTTGAGCAATAATATAAGTTTTCTCACCATCAGCATAAGCTAATAAAGCGATAAATGCAGTACGATTTGGATCGTATTCGATTGATTTCACGATAGCTGGAATTGCTTCCTTTGTACGTTTGAAATCAATAATACGATATCTCTGCTTGTGACCACCACCCGTATAACGCATGGTCATCTTTCCTTGACTATTTCTACCTCCAGAGTTTTTTATCGGCGCTATCAAAGAGCGTTCCGGCTTATCAGTTGTAATGGCGTCATAACCATTCACAACTCTAAATCGCTGACCTGGGGTAATAGGTTTTAATTTTCTTACTGACATTTTATCTTAGATATTGTTGTAAAAATCAATTGTTTCTCCTTCTTGTACTTGAACAATCGCTTTCTTAATTGCGTTAGTCTTTCCACTGATCAAACCACTTTTAGTGTATTTTGTAGTTCTATCCGGTCTCACATTCATTGTGTTAACACTCAAAATAGTTACTCCATAAGCAGCTTCAATAGCTTTCTTAATTTGTACTTTGTTTGCTTTCTTGTCAACAACGAATCCGAAGCGGTTTAAAACTTCACTTTCTTTGGTTACTTTTTCCGTTACTATAGGTTTAATTATGATGCTCATATCCTATTATTTACTTAAATTTTCTTCAATTACTTCTAAAGAACTCTCTAAAAGCACTAAATTATTAGCATTTAAAATAGCATAAGTGCTTAATTCATAGCTACTTACCACGTTTGATGCTTTTAAATTACGTGACGACAAATATACGTTTTTATTCGTATCACCCAACACAAACAATGATTTTTTGTTTTCTAACTCTAAAGATTTCAAAACGTTAATGAAATTTTTAGTGTTTGGCGTTTCAAAATTAAAGTCTTCAAGAACGATAATGTTCGATTCTTTTGCTTTAATTGAGAAAGCAGATTTTCTAGCCAATCTTTTCAAGCTTTTATTCAATTTGAATGAATAACTTCTTGGTCTTGGTCCGAAAACTGTTCCACCACCTTTAAACAATGGATTCTTTGCACTACCCGCACGAGCAGTACCAGTTCCTTTTTGTTTTTTTATTTTACGAGTAGATCCTGCAACTTCAGCTCTTTCTTTAGCTTTGTGCGTCCCTTGACGTTGGTTAGCAAGATATTGCTTAACATCAAGATATACTGCGTGATTGTTTGGCTCTATACCGAATACTGAATCAGAAAGTTGAACTTTTCTTCCAGTATCTTTTCCATTGAAATCTAATACTTTTGCTTCCATTACTTCTGAATGATTACATAAGAGTTTTTGCATCCAGGAATACATCCTTTAACAACAAGTAAGTTCTTATCAGAAACTACTTTTAAAACTCTAAGGTTTTGAACTTTTACATTATCTCCTCCCATTCTTCCAGCCATACGCATTCCTTTGAATACTCTAGATGGATAAGAAGAAGCTCCTACAGAACCTGGCGCTCTTAAACGATTGTGTTGACCGTGAGTTGCTTGACCAACACCACCAAAACCGTGACGTTTTACAACCCCCTGAAAACCTTTACCTTTAGACACACCTTGTATATCTACAAATTCTCCTTCTGCGAAAATAGAAACATCAATAAGATCTCCTAATTTTTGTTCAGTTGCAAAATCTTGAAATTCAACGACTTTTTTCTTAGCAACAGTTCCAGCTTTCTTAAAGTGACCTACAGCCGCTTTTGTGGAATGTTTCTCGTTTTTGTCATCGAAACCAAGTTGCAACGCTTCGTACCCGTCAACACCTTTGGTTCTGACTTGGGTAACAACGCATGGACCAGCTTCAATTACTGTACAAGGAATATTCTTCCCGTTTTCATCGAAAATACTAGTCATGCCGATTTTTCTACCAATTAACCCAGACATAAATATTAATTATTAATTATTAAATATAAATATAGAACGCTGCTTTTAAGCAAATCCTATTTTTTTAAGTGGGTGCAAAGATATAACTTATTTACACACAAACCAAAAAAATATTTTTTACCTAAAAACGGCGTCCTTTTATTACTCTAAAGTACTTAAACTTTGATTTCAACTTCAACTCCACTTGGCAATTCAAGTTTCATTAAAGCATCAATAGTTTTAGATGAAGATGAATAAATATCAATTAATCTCTTATATGACATTACTTCAAATTGCTCTCTCGCTTTTTTGTTTACGTGTGGAGAACGCAATACTGTAAAAAGTTTTTTGTGAGTTGGCAATGGGATTGGCCCAGTTACAACAGCACCAGTAGTTTTTACTGTTTTTACAATCTTTTCAGCAGACTTATCTACCAACATGTGATCGTAAGATTTTAGTTTTATTCTGATTTTTTGACTCATTTTCTTAAGAATTAAGCGTTACCTTTTGCTTTTTTAATTACCGCTTCTGAAATATTAGAAGGCGTTTCTGCATAGTGAGAAAACTCCATTGTTGAAGTAGCTCTACCTGAAGACAATGTTCTCAATGTTGTTACATATCCAAACATTTCCGATAAAGGCACATCAGCTTTAATAGTTTTAGCTCCATTTCTATCACCCATGTCATTTACCTGACCTCTACGACGGTTAATATCACCAACGATATCTCCCATGTTTTCTTCTGGTGTAATAACTTCCATTTTCATGATTGGCTCAAGAATTACAGCTCCAGCAGCTTTAGCAACTTCTCTATAACCCATTCTAGCCGCCAATTCAAAAGAAAGAGCATCAGAATCCACAGGGTGAAAAGATCCATCAGTTAAAGTTACTTTTAAACTATCAACTTGGTATCCCGCTAAAGGACCTGTTTTCATAGCTTCTCTAAAACCTTTTTCTACAGATGGAATATATTCTTTAGGAACGTTTCCACCTTTTACAGCGTTAACAAATTGTAATCCATTAGGAACTTTTCCATCAACTTCTTCAGCTGGCTCTAATTTAAATACGATATCACCGAATTTACCACGACCACCTGATTGCTTTTTGTACGTTTCTCTATGAACAGCAGATTTTGTAAAAGCTTCTTTATATTCAACTTGAGGCTCACCTTGGTTTACTTCAACTTTGAATTCACGTTTCATTCTATCAACCAAGATATCCAAGTGAAGCTCACCCATACCAGAGATAATAGTTTGTCCTGAAGCCTCATCCGTTCTAACAGTAAAAGTAGGATCTTCTTCAGCTAATTTAGCCAAAGCCATACCCATTTTATCTACATCAGCTTTAGTTTTTGGCTCAATAGCGATACCAATTACCGGAGCAGGGAATTTCATAGACTCAAGAATAATTGGGTGTTTTTCATCACACAATGTATCTCCAGTTTTAATATCTTTAAATCCAACAGCAGCTCCAATATCTCCAGCCTCAATATATTCGATTGGATTTTGTTTGTTAGCGTGCATTTGGTAGATACGAGAAATTCTTTCTTTATTTCCTGAACGTGTGTTCAAAACATAAGAACCAGCATCTAAACGCCCTGAATAAGCACGGAAGAAAGCTAAACGACCTACGAATGGGTCAGTAGCAATTTTAAATGCTAAAGCAGCGAATGGCTCCTTAACATCTGGCTTACGCAAGATTTTAGTTTGATCCTCTTCTAATAATTCAGCATCATCAGGATGAATCCCTTCAATACCTTCTTTATCCATTGGAGAAGGCAAGTATTTACATACTGCATCTAACATGAATTGAACTCCTTTGTTTTTGAAAGAAGAACCAGCAATCATAGGAATGATTGCCATATCCATTACAGCTGCTCTTAATGCCACGTTGATTTCTTCCTCTGTAATAGAGCTTTCATCTTCCATGAATTTTTCAAGCAAATTCTCATCATAGTCAGCAACTGCTTCAATAAGAATTGATCTGTATTCTTTTACTTCGTCAAGCATGTCAGCAGGAATATCAACAACTTCATAAGTTGCTCCCATTCCAGCATCATCCCAAACAATAGCTTGATTTCTTACTAAATCCACAACACCTCTGAAATCATTTTCTTCACCAATTGGCAAAGTGATCGCAACTGCATTTGATTTCAACATATCTCTTACTTGTTGACAAACCATCAAAAAGTTAGAACCTTGTCTATCCATTTTATTAACGAAACCAATACGTGGCACTCTGTACTGATCAGCAAGTCTCCAGTTAGTTTCCGATTGAGGCTCAACACCATCAACAGCACTAAACAAGAAAACCAAACCATCAAGAACACGCAAAGAACGGTTTACTTCAACTGTAAAGTCAACGTGTCCTGGAGTATCGATAATATTAAAGTGATAAGGCAATGTTTCAGGTAAAATTTTACCTTGAGTAGTTGGAAAATTCCATTCACAAGTTGTAGCAGCAGAAGTAATTGTAATACCTCTTTCTTGCTCTTGTGCCATCCAGTCCATTGTTGCAGCACCATCGTGTACTTCACCAATTTTGTGTGATTTTCCAGTATAGAATAATATACGCTCTGTTGTTGTTGTTTTACCAGCATCAATGTGAGCAGCAATTCCTATATTTCTTGTATATTTAAGTTCTCTAGCCATTTCTTAAGAATTAAAATCTAAAGTGAGAGAAAGCTTTATTAGCTTCTGCCATCTTGTGAGTATCCATTCTTTTCTTAACAGCAGCTCCTTCTTCTTTAGCAGCAGCTAAACATTCTGAAGCTAATCTCTGAGCCATTGATTTTTCGTTTCTTCTTCTTGAATAAAGAATCAACCATTTCATTGCCATAGAAATTTTTCTATCTGGTCTAATTTGCATTGGAATTTGAAATGTAGCTCCACCTACTCTACGACTACGTACTTCTACGTGAGGCATAACGTTTGTCAAAGCATCTTTCCAGATTTCTAATGAAGTTTTTTCGTCATTTTGTTTTTTAGTTTCAATGATGTCAATTGCATCATAAAAAACTTTAAAAGCTGTTGATTTCTTACCATCCCACATTAAGTTGTTCACAAAACGTGTTACCAATTGGTCATTAAACCTTGGATCTGGTAAAAGTGGTCTTTTCTTTGCCGCTCTTTTTCTCATGTCTTTTTTTTAATAAAATTTCACGAATAATCTAGCACGATAAATCACACTACATTAAACATAACTTTTTAAATTACTTTTTCGCTTCTTTTGGTCTTTTTGCTCCGTATTTAGATCTTCTTTGCGTTCTTCCTGCTACACCTGATGTATCAAGTGCACCACGAACGATGTGATATCTAACTCCTGGCAAATCTTTTACCCTTCCACCCCTAACTAATACTATCGAGTGCTCTTGTAAATTGTGTCCTTCTCCAGGGATGTAAGCATTCACTTCATTACCATTTGTCAAACGTACACGCGCTACTTTACGCATTGCAGAGTTTGGTTTTTTTGGTGTAGTAGTGTAAACACGCGTACAAACCCCTCTTCTTTGAGGACAAGAATCTAAAGCAACCGATTTACTCTTCTTAGTTATCTGAGTTCTTCCTGTTCTTACTAATTGTTGAATTGTTGGCATAATTAAATACTAAAATTTCTTATTATATTAAAATCCCGCTTTTTACGGGGTTGCAAATGTATGAATTAATTTTTACTCCACAAATCATAATTCATTTATTTTCAGTAGAAGTAAAAATTTATTTTCTAATTAAATAGACTCAATCAAAAAAAACAATAACAACTTAAAAAACAAACATTATGATTATTGTAACAAACGATAGATATTTGCGTTAGTTTTATTAAAAAGAAATCAAAATTGAAATCTAAAATTCTTATTCTATTTTTTTTACTTACTTATTTGACTTCCAAAGGTCAAACTCTTCAATTAAAAATAATTGGCAATACATCAATTGAGACCAAAATAATTGATTCCATCGGATACTCAAAAAACCAGCAAAGCGCTAAACAACTAATTGAAGAAATAAATACAGTTAGTAAAAAACTAACCGAAATAGGCTATATAAACAATCAAATAACTGAGAAAAACAAAGATAATGACAGTATTTATACAGCAAAAATATACCTTGAAAAAAGAATCAAAAACATACATATATATATAGGTATAAAAAAAGATCCCTTCCTAGATAATTTATTCAATACAAAACAAGATTCTATAATATTACCATATTCTCAAATAGAACCCTTTTTAAAACACACTATACAAAATTTGGAAAGAAATGGTTATGCATTCGCAAAAGTAAAACTCACCAACATTCAACAAAAAAAACAAAACCTATATGCAGATTTATCAATCTCAAAAGACAACAAAAGAAATATAAACTCGATTGACATAAAATACTCCAATCAACAAAAAAAACTCTTTCCTAAAGGAGCAGAAAAAGAAATCAATAAAAAACACAAAAACACAATCTTCAACCAAGAAACTGTAAAACAAATTCAACACGATTTTGAAGAATTTGGATTTATTAATCAGATCAAAGCACCTGAGATATTATTCACCAAAGACACCACTAAAGTATTTGTTTATTTAGAAAAAAGAAAAGCCAACAATTTTGACGGCTACTTAGGATTCAACAGTTCTGAAAATAAAAAAATACAATTTAACGGTTATTTAGATCTAACCTTGGTTAATGCAATTAAAAACGGAGAAGAATTATCCATTTATTGGAAAAACGATGGAAATAAACAAAAACTTTTTAACGCCAGTTTAAACATACCCTATTTATTCAACAGTGCAGTAGCAATAAAAGCACAAATCAACATTTTCAAACAAGACAGTATTTTTCAAAACACAAAAACTTTATTGCAATTGGGTTATTTACTAAATTACAATAAAAGGATCTACCTTGGCTACGAATCGACCGAATCAAGCGATATTCAAAATCTAAACAGTCAAAGTTTGACAGACTACAAAAACACTTTCTACACCACAACAATTGAATTTAAAAAAAACAACTCAAAAAACAAACTGTTTTCAATAAAATCATACATAAACTTAGCTCTTGGTACAGGAAATCGAACAACAAGTACAAATCCTTCCTTAAAGCAAAATTTTGTAAATTTTAACATAATGAATGATTTTTACATTAATGAGAAAAATATTATAAATGTTAAAAACCAGAATTATTATTTAAAAAGCCAAGATTACATTACAAATGAATTATATCGTTTTGGAGGAATTAACTCCATAAGAGGGTTTTCAGAGAATAGCCTACAAGCAAATTTGATGATTGCTATTATGACAGAATATAGGTATTTAATTTCGTCTAATTTATACCTTAACTCTATATTAGATTACTGTTACTACGAAGATCCAACAACTTTTGCTACTACAAAAACCAACAAAAAACTTCTAGGCATAGGCCTCGGGTTAGGTACACAAACCACAAATGGGTTATTAAAATTCGCCATCACAAATGGCAAACAAAGCAACAATGAAATTAAATTTTTCAATACCAACGTTACGTTAAATTACAGCATAAAATTTTAACAAGACAAGATCTGTTGTTTTTATAACATTATTTAGTTAATTTGTTATAAAAATACATTTTTATTATTGCGCAAATTGCCTTTTTTTAAATATTCACGCAAGAATATGTTAAAAAACACCTTAAATTTTATTATTTTTAATATTTATTTATAACATTATCCTAGTTATAAGTTAAAAATATAAAGTAATTATGCGCGCATAAAAAAATTGAATGTTATAGGATGGTTAACAAATTATTATGATTTTTGCCGCACTAATTCAAAATATTTAAAAATGAAACTAAAGTTCAATGGATTCTTAGTACTCCTTGTAGTACTAGTGGCGCAACTAACTTTTGCGCAAGAAAGATCTGTTTCAGGTATTGTTTCCGACAATGCAGGTATGCCTTTACCGGGTGTAAGTGTATTAATTAAAGGTACAAAAAATGGAACTCAATCAGATTTCGATGGTAAGTATACCATTAAAGCAGCACCAAGTGACATCTTGGTATTTACCTATGTAGGCATGAAGCCTTCAGAAAAAAGTGCTAGTTCAACAACAGTAAACACAAAATTAACAAGTGACGCTACACAACTTGAAATTGTTGTTGTAACTGCCATGGGTATTAAGAGAGAGAAAAAAGCATTAGGATATGCTACACAAGAAGTTAAAGCTGAAGAACTTACCAAAGGTAATAACAATAGCCTAGCTGGAGCCCTTCAAGGAAAGTTAGCAGGTGTTCAAATTACACCTTCAAGCGGTGCTCCAGGAGCCTCTTCTCAAATTGTAATTCGTGGAGCTCGTTCTTTTACAGGAAACAACACACCATTATATGTAATTGATGGCATGCCAGTAGCATCTCAAGCAGATTACAGCACTGGGGACAGCGTAACAGGATCGGATAGTTCAAACAGAGCAATAGACATTGATCCAAACGATATTGAATCTATAAACGTTCTAAAAGGCCAAGCTGCATCAGCAATTTATGGACTTAGAGCTTCAAACGGAGTTATAGTAATTACCACAAAAAGTGGCAAAGGAGCTTCTAAAAATGGAAAACCTACAATAAGTTTTTCTACTTCGATTACTGCAGACAACGTATCTAGAAAACCTGATTATCAGACTGAATATGCTCAAGGGTCAACTAATACATATGACCCAACAAGCTCATTGAGCTGGGGGCCTAAAATTTCTAGTTTACCAAACGATCCAAAATACGGAGGTAACATTTCCAACGTATTGAATGGTGGAGATATAACAACAAACGCTGGGAAATATTATGTACCACAAAGAGCTACTGCTGGCTTAGACCCATGGGTAAGTCCTAAAGTATATGACAATTTTGGTGATTTTTTCAAAACAGGAATTACAGTAAACAATTCTTTTAGCATAACACAAGCAACTGAAAAAAGCAATTACGCATTTAGCTTAGGATCATCAAACCAAGATGGCTTTATTCCTGCTACTGGTTTTGATCGTTATAATGCAAAAGCCGCATTCAGTACAAAACTATCAGATGAATGGAAAACGGGTTTTGTTGGTAATTACGTTCAAACTAAAATTGAAAAAGCTACTGGCGCTAATGATTCATCTGTTGCTGGAGCATTTGCAAGTCCTATAAGCTACGATTTAAAAGGAAACGGATATGAAAATCCGTTAGACCCATATAAGCAAATTTATTACAGACCAACTGGTTTCAATAATCCATATTGGGCTGCTGCACATAATATATTTGACGAACAAACGGATCGTTTTTATGGAAATAGCTACGTAGAATTTGCACCAAAAATATCAACAAACGATCAACATAAAATATCATTCCGTTATCAACTTGGTGCAGATTCATATACCACCAATTATAGAGATATACAAGAATACGGAAATAAACAAACTACACAAGGTCATTTAGATCTTTATGGAATTACATCTAGAACAATAAATTCATTATTTACAGTAAATTATGAATACAAAATTTCAGATGATTTAAATTTAACAGCTTTAGCTGGTAATGAGATTAATGATAGGTATGAAAAATCATACGACATGATAGGAAACGACCTTAACTTTGGAGGTTGGGCTAATTTAGGTAACGCAAAACAAACAGTTGCAACTGATAACATTACTAAAAACCGTACTTTTGGTTTATTTGGAAATCTAAATCTTTCATACAAAAACTTTATCTTCCTTGGAACTACAGTAAGAAAAGATATTGTATCATCAATGCCTAGAGATAATCGTTCATTTGTTTACCCTTCAGTTTCATTAGGTCTTGTATTGACAGAATTGGAGGCGTTAAAAGGAAACTCAACAATATCTTTTGCCAAATTAAGAGGGTCTTGGGCTGAAGTAGGTCAAGCTGGTACTTATTTTGATAATTATTACACGGTACCATCCTATGGTGGTGGTTTCTGGGCAAACAGTCCCGTAAATTACCCTCTTGGTGGAATAAATTCATACATCCCAAACAATCTAGTGTATGATTCGAACTTAAAACCTCAAAATACAAAATCATATGAACTAGGTGGAGAATTGCGATTATTTGAAAATCGTATTAGTATAGATTATACATACGCTAGACAAAACGTAATTGATCAAATCTTTGATGTGCCATTAGCTGGTTCTACAGGTGCAGCAAGTTACCGTACGAATGGAGGAAAAATTCATACTAACAGTCATGAATTATTAGTAACCGTTATTCCAGTAAAAACAACTAATTTTGACTGGACCTTATCTGCAAATTTTACAAAAACAGACAATTATGTAGACGAACTTAAACCGGGAGTAGATAATATTTTCTTAGGTGGGTTTTCAACACCACAAATTAGAGCTAGTGTAGGAGAACGTTTCCCAGTTATATACGGAACATCTTTTGCAAGAGATGATAAAGGAAATATTATAGTTGATTCTAAGGGATTGGCTCTAGCTGGAGAAACTAAAGCACTTGGACAAGTAGCTCCAAAATTCAACTTAGGAGGATCAACTTCTTTTAGATACAAACAAATAACTCTTGCTGCTACCTTCGAATGGAAAAACGGAGGAAAGATGTATAGCGGAACAAATTCATTGTTAGACACTTACGGACTGAGTGCTAAAACAGGAAACCGTGATGAACTATTAGTTCAAGAGGGAGTAACAAAAACTGGAGAAGTAAATACAAAAGGAGCTACCAAACAAGATACTTATACAAGATATTCAAACATTGCTGAATCAGCCATATATGATGCATCTTTTGTAAAACTTAGAGAAATTTCAATAGGATACACTATGCCACAATTTTCAAAAGGATTCGACATACGTTTTTCTGCTTTTGCACGAAACATTTTGTTATCATCTAAACTACCAAATTTAGATCCAGAATCATCACAAGGAAATAATAATATGGCAGGAGGTTTTGAGCGACTATCTATTCCACAAACAACAAGTGTTGGAGTTGGAATGAATCTAACAATTAATTAATATAATTCAAAAAATCATGAAAAAATATAAAGTCTTATTACTTTTGGTGATTGCGTCAATTTCATTAAATTCTTGTTCAGAGGATGTAATGGACGATATCAATACCAATGTAAACAATCCAATTGATGCTCCAAGCCGTTTTGCCATTACTGATGCTATGACAAGTACTGCATTTAGTAATACTGGTTCGGATCTAGCTTTCTATACTGGTGTTTATATGGAATTAAACGCAGGTGGTTTTGGTCAGATGTACAATGCTGAGATAAGAAATGGCGAGCCTCAAAATCAAACAACTTTTAACAACGCTTGGAACAGTCAATATCAAACATTATTGAATCTAAAGCGAATCATGAACAAATGTTCTACGGGTAACGAAATAGGGAACTACAGCACATTAGGAATAGCACAAATCCTATACGCATACAACTTAGCTTTACTAACAGATATGTATGGAGATGTCCCTTTATCTGAATCCTTCCAACCTGGTGTTATTTTTCAACCTAAAATTGACCGTCAAGAAGATCTATACAAGATTGTTTTTTCAACTTTGGAAGATGCTATAGTTAACTTAGAGAAAACAACATCTTCGGTTTATCCAAATTTAGGAACACAAGATTTAATCTATGGAGGAGACACATCCCAATGGATAAAAGCTGCTAATGGTTTGTTAGCTCGTTATACTCTGCGCCTTTCTTTTAAAAATCCTGACTATGCTAAAGTATTAACCTATGTTAGTAAATCCTTTACAGATAACAGTGAGGAACTAAAGATGAAAAATGCAAATATTCCAAATCCTTATTTTCAATTTGATAATGACAGAGGCTATTTATTTGCAAGTAAAAGTTTATTTGACAAACTAAACGTTAGAGCAAATGACCCTCGTGCTGAAGGTTATTTTGAAAAAATTAAAAAAACAACTGGAGCCCCTCTTACCTACGAATTTTTTGAGAATGGTGTTAGTATTCAAAGTCAAAAATATTCGTATTCAGCTTTAATAGACGAAACTAATCCAATTTTTATGTTAAGCTACCACGAATTGTTGTTTATCAAGGCTGAAGCTGAAGCAAGAAATTCACCTGCTGTAACAAGTACAAGCTCTTTAACAGATGCTGTAAATGCCGCTTTCAATAAAGATGAGGCTGTTAATTTTTCAGAAACAGATGCTGCAAGCTATGTTGCTGGATTAAACATTGTAACTAATGCCGATTTATTAAAAGAGATTGCAGTACAAAAATATCTATCTTTCTACGAAAACGAATCAGTTGAGGCATACAATGACTACAGACGTTTACTAGCTATGTATGGATCTGCAGCGGCACATCCAATTCAATTGGCAAATCCTAAAAACACAACTCAGTTCCCACTTAGATTACCATATGGAGATTCTGATGTGTCTACAAACGATAATGTCAAAGCAGCATTTGGTAATGGAACTTATGTATATTCAGAAAAAGTTTGGTGGGCTGGAGGAACTCGCTAATATTTTTTTCCACAAATATCTAATTCAAGAAAGAACATAAATTTAAATAAAATTAAAAACCATCCCATTTTTCGGGATGGTTTTTTTATATGAATGTTTTTCCTCATACTTATTTCAATATGTGATCACAACCTAAAATTACAATCAAACACTTATGAAAATATGTCAATTCCACATTTCAATAAAGCCAAATTTGAACACCTTCGACAAAACTTTTTCATACAAATAATTACTACATCACTTGTATAAACTTGACTAAATTACTCCCAATAATCATTCATTAAGCGCTATAAAATTTAAAAGTATTTTTTTTGTAGCATAATAAAAAAATACTGTTTTCTTATATTTTCAATATATTTTCTGAAATATTATTTAACAATAATCATGACATTCGTCTTTAATATTTTCATCAAACATGAATCTATTTCTCTTGTTTTACATCTAGCTTCTAGAACAAAATAATCATATTTAAATCCTATTATCTATTCCAAAGTACTAATTGTGTTTCTGTAACACTTTCCTACAACATTTAATATTGAACCTAATTTAGTTAATTTCTTCTTTAAAATACTATTAAAAACATATTCTCATTCAAAACTAGCTGTAAAAGTACACTGTTTTATTTCAAATAAAATCACACTAAAATTCAACTTTTTGTTTTAAGAAATAGAATAACAACTACAAATTCATTCCGAGATCAAAACTTATCCAATTTAAACATCACAAATAGACTTGAATATTATTGACAGAAATTCTTAAGAAAAATCGTTAGTAAATAAATTTAAAAAAAAATAAAGCATTTACTTACTAATAAAAAGTTAAAAAATATTTAAAAAAAAAACATAATAACACCTCAAATTCACAATTAATTTACTAAAATCTATTCTATAACCCTTCATAAAACTAGCCTTATAATAAGAACTAAATCTTTAATTAATATAAATCAACACTAATGAATTTCAAGGAATTAAATGCAAATCAAGAAAATAAATCTTAAATTTTTATTAATGTTTTCAATCAGTAATGCTAATAAAAAAAAGAAAAAATAAAATTATATAACATAAACACAATGATAAGTTATAATGTTAATTTTTGGCTTTAACTCTAAAAAAACAGAACCATTATTAGGTTAATTAACATATAATTATGATTTTTACATAACTAATTCAAAATATTTAAAAATGAAACTAAAATTCAATGGATTCCTAGTTCTCCTTGTAGTACTAGTGGCGCAACTAACTTTTGCGCAAGAAAGGTCTGTTTCAGGGGTTGTTTCTGATAATGCAGGTATGCCTTTACCAGGTGTAAGCGTATTAATAAAAGGAACAAAAAATGGAACGCAATCAGATTTTGATGGGAAATTTTCTATCAAAGCTCAACCAAGTGATGTACTAATATTTAGTTATATTGGGATGAAAACATCAGAAAAATCTGCGAACTCAACAACAATTAATGTAAAACTAGCAAGTGATGCAACGCAATTAGAAAGTGTAGTAGTTACTGGTAACGCAAAAGGCAGAAGCATTAAAGAGATGACTTATTCTGTTGGTCAAGTTAACGCATCTGCTCTTGAAAAAGTACCCGCTTTAGATGCAATTACTGCACTACAAGGAAAAGTGTCAGGTTTAAAAATTAACTCAGCCTCAGGAGAACCAGGAAGCGAAATAGCTGTTCAATTACGCTCAGCAAATTCATTAAGTACTGGACAAAAACCAATGGTTATTTTAGATGGAGTAATTTTAGAAGGAGGATTGGCAGATATAAACACACAAGACATAGAGAGAATTGAAGTAGTAAAAGGAGCTGCAGGAGCATCTTTATATGGATCAAGAGCTGCAAGTGGTGTTATACAAATTTTTTCAAAAAGAGGTAAAGGATTAAATGGAAAATCAAGAATCACTTATCGTACAGAAAGTGGATTCAGTAACATAACTAATAAATTAGATTTAGCAACTCAACACAAATATGAGCTAACACCTGATGGTACAGACTTTGCATATGATGCAACAGGTAATAGGATTGTAGAAACAGATAACCTTGGAAACAATCCTTACCCTTCAAAATATAAAATGTATGATCTTCAAGACAGAGTTTATAGATCAGGTTCATTCACTTCTCATCACCTAGCTGTTGAAGGAGGTAATGACCCAACTAATTTTTTATTATCCTACGATAGACAAGATTCAAAAAGTGTTATAGATCTAACTAATACCTATTCTCGTAATAACTTCCGATTAAATCTAGATCATAAGATTTCAGATAAATTTAAAATTGGTGCATCTATGGTTTATAGCAATTCAAAAAAAGACCCTTTTATAATGGGAAATAACGGAGTTCTATTTGATGCAATAATATTAGAACCTATATCGAATTTGGACGCTCCTAATGCTAATGGGACTCCATTTTTATATCAACCCTCTGAATTTACTACCACAGAAGAAAATCCTTTGTATATCATAGCAAATAATGATAGAACTGAAGAAAGAAATAGATTCATAGGAAGTTATAATGCCGCATACGATGTAACTAAATGGTTTAAGGCTACAGCAGAATATTCAATAGATTTCGAACAAAGTAATTTTGTTGATTTTTTCAATAAAGGTTATTTAGGGAGTAAACCTCGTACCAATTTAAATAATGGTTATTTAGCAAAAGCAACCTTTTCAGGTAAAGCTGAAAATCTAAGAGCAGAAGGTCTATTCTCAAAATCTTTTGGAGACTTTAATGGTAATTTAAAAGTAGGTTTTTTAGACGAACGTTATAAAAATGATTTTAGTAGAACTGAAGGTTCTGGGCTAGCAGTGTCAGATATTAAAACTCTCGATAATTTACTTGGACCTACAAAACAAACAACATCAAGAAGTGAAGAAATAATTACAGATAGTTATTACGGAGTATTAGATGCTGATTATTTAAAAAGAGCATTATTTAGTGTTGCATATAGAATTGAGGGTTCATCACTATTTGGAGAAAACACAAGATGGAATAACTATTACAGAGCTAGTGGCGCTTATAGAATAATCACAAGCGATTCTAACATAAATGGTATTGAAGAATTTAAATTAAGAGCTTCTATAGGAACTGCTGGAATCAGACCTTTGTATGGAATGAGAGATGAAACTTTTACTTTACAAAATGGAACTGCTTCTAAATCTACTTTAGGTAATGAAGAATTAAGACCAGCTGTAGCAAAAGAAATAGAATTAGGTTTTAACATTTCTTTTCTTAAAAGATTCAATGCTGAATTTAACTATGTAAAAACAAATACCGATGATCAAATTTTATTAGTACCACTCAATGGTCTAACAGGTTATTCAGGTCAATGGAGAAATGCCGGCGAAATGGAAGCGTCTTCATATGAAGCAAGTTTAGGTGTGAATATAATTAACAACAAAGATTGGAATTGGGATTTGAATGTTTTATGGGACAAATCATCTCAAAAAGTTAAAAGACTTGATGTACCTAGTTATTATACTGGACCTGGAACACAAGAATCATCGTTTTTCTTAGTAGCTCAAGGTGAAAATTTTGGAGCCATGTATGGTGACAAATTTATAACAACATTAAATGACTTACCAAGTGGCTTAAATCAATCAGATTACAATATAAACTCAAAAGGATACGTTGTTAGTAATACCACAGGACTCCCTGTAAAATACAAAGATGACAAAGGGAATACTAATGTCAAAATTGGAGATATCACTCCTGATTTTAACATGAGTTTTACTACTAATTTAAGATATAAAGATTTTACTTTATATGGTTTAATTTATTGGAAAAAAGGAGGTGACATATACAACAAAGTAAAACAATGGCTATACAGAGACTCCAGAAGCGCTGACATCCAAAACGAAGGATTAACAGATGATTTTTATGCCTCTGCAGCTGGTCTATACAATACAAACCAAGCAAGTTCAGCATTCGTAGAAGATGGATCATTTGTAAGATTAAAAGAATGTTCACTATACTACACCTTAACAAAAGAAAAAATTGGTAAGAACGTAGGTTTTATTGATGAAGTAAAGTTCGGCATAGTTGGAAGAAACCTATTAACCTTCACTGATTACACTGGTCAAGATCCAGAAATCTCATCTCCATCGGAAAACACAAGAACGGAATTAACCTCAAGAAGTACGGATGGTACTGGTAGTAATTCAAACAATCCTGGAGGTGATCCGAATGTTTTTAAAGTAGATAATTTTTCATACCCTACTTTAAAATCATTTTCACTTTCTGTTCAATTTAAATTTTAATAATTATGAGAACGATATTTAAACTAAAAATAATTATGCTAATTTGTATATCACTTAGCATAAACTCCTGCACGAATGATATTGACAATGTAAAAAACAATAACGACCCAAATGCCGAACAAGTGCTAGCAAATGGAAATGACTTAGTTTCTGTTATAGCAGGAGGATTTAACTCTTGGTGGTATGGAAGCAATAGTGATGTCTATCCAGCTTTATCTGTAGCTGGGGATATAGCTACCTGTTCTTGGGGAAATTATGGTATGAGAACATTATCTAACGAACCTCGGAATTCAATACCAAACACTAATTCTTGGTCTGATGCAAGTGTAATACTTCAACCATGGTCAAGTTATTATTCTGCAGCATCAAGTGCTTCAGATGTCATAAAAGCTATTAAAAACGGCGTTAAATATTACAAAGATGATGTTGACGAAACGAATTCTATTTTAGCATCTGCCTACTTCTTAAGAGGTATTTCTTTAGGATATCTTGGATTAATGTTTGACAAAGCTATAATAATAGATGAAAACACCGATCCGCTTGCTACACCGATAGTATCAAGTTATAATGACCTTATCACAGCAGCAATTGATGACCTTAACAAGTCAATCCTACTATCTACAAATAATACATTTGAATTACCTTCAAATATTATTAATGGGTACACTTTAGATAATGATAAATTATTAAAACTTGCTAATTCATATTCTGCAAGATTTATTGTTCAAGCTGCAAGAACACAAAGTGAAACTGATGCAATAGATTGGGCAAAAGTAAAAACATTTGCCGAAAATGGAATACAAGAAGATTTTGGTCCATTAGGTGATAATGGCACAAGTTGGTGGAGCAACGTTGTACTTTTATCTAATTCTCCAAATGGATTCCAGGAGTCAGGAGGAAGACTAGACATGAGAATCATTAATTTAATGGATCCTACGCAACCTAAATTTTATCCTACCACAACTCCAATAGCAAATCCATCTATAACAACAGCGGACAAAAGAATAACTACCGATTTTAATTTTGAAAGTTCTGTCGAGTTTAATCCTGCTAGAGGTAAATATCATTTTTCTCACTATATCAGTACGAGATACATAAGTGATCCAAACTTTTCAGATGGATCTGACACAAAAAGGATGATTACTTTTGCTAAAGCAGATAATGATATGCTACTAGCCGAAGCAAACGCAAGATTAAACAATTTAGCTTCCGCAATTACAATAATAAACAATGGAACTAGAACGACAAGAGGTGAATTACCCGCTATAGCAAACTCTGCAACAAAAGATCAAGTATTAGATGCTATATTTTATGAACGATATGTTGAGTTATTCAATGGAGTTGTTGGTGGAGGATTCTTTGATAGAAGAAGAACTAATCAACTTCAAATAGGAACTTTTAGACATTTCCCTATTCCATCAAAAATATTACAAGTTCTTCAATTACCATTATATACCTTTGGTGGTGCTTCAAATGATCCTACAGGAATGGTCGCCCACTATAATATAGAAAGTAATCCAACTAGAACTGACGACACTAACATTCCAACGTTTAATTAAAAATCATGTTTTTTTTTCTAAAACCATCCTCATTTTGGGGATGGTTTTTTTTATATCTTTGCGCCATGGAAAAAGAACATCAAATATTTGGAATCAGAGCAATAATTGAAGCCATACAAGCGGGCGCAACAGTTGATAAAGTATACATTCAGAAGGAAGCTAGTGGCGAACTAATGAAAGATTTAATGAAAGTGATGAAACGTGGCAATATCAATTTCTCTTACGTTCCTGTAGAAAAACTAAACCGATTGACTCCTAATAATCATCAAGGTGCTGTAGCAAGCATATCTCCTATTTCATTTTTTGATTTAGAAACCTTGATAGATACAGTTATTGAAAATGGTAAAAAACCATTGTTTTTAATTTTGGATCAAATTTCGGATGCGCGTAATTTTGGTGCAATCATTAGAACAGCAGAATGTACAGGTGTTAATGGTATTATTGTTCAAAAAGCAGGCTCTGCTCCAGTAAATGGCGATACAGTAAAAACTTCGGCAGGTGCAGTATTTAATATACCTATCTGTAAAGTAGAACATATAAAAGATGCTATTTTCCTTTTGCAGGCAAGCGGCATAAAAACTGTTGCTGCAACTGAAAAGACGGACCAAAATATTTATGATATATCTCTAAATGAACCATTAGCAATTATTATGGGTTCGGAGGATAGAGGAGTAAACCCTTCTGTACTTAAAATTGTAGATGAGAAAGCAAAACTTCCAATGTTTGGAACTATTGGATCTTTAAATGTTTCTGTAGCTTGTGGTGCCTTTTTATATGAAACAGTAAGACAGAGAAGTTAAAGATCGCAGAATTTAGAATTTAGATTTTAGATTGCACGGAAAAATTGAAATCTTTCAATTTTAAATATAAAATTTAGATAAAAAAATGAATCAAGACTCTAGTTTTGATTCATTTTTTTCATTTACAAACTCTGGATTTTCTATATAATCATAGACTACATTTGTACTAGACAGAAAAAAAGGATTGATTTCTGTTTGGTTTTCTTCTTCAATTTCAGGTTTTGGCAAATTGACAAAATTACCATTCTCATCAAATCGTTGCATAAATTTATCTTCGGCAGAATTGTAATCAGGGCGTTCCCAATCGTATTTTATCACTTTTTTAAATTCTGTTTTTTTATAGAAAAAAGTAAGCACTAAGCCTGAAATTAATCCTGATAAATGTCCTTCCCAAGAAATAGTGTCATCTATTTTTGGAAAAACATACCAAACCATTCCACCATATAGAACGACAACAGTTAGCGATAAAGCTACTAAACGATAATATTGCGTTTGAAGCCCTTTAAAGAAAATAAAAGAAACCAAAACATAGATTAAACTACTAGCCCCGATGTGATAATTTTCTCTTCCAATAAGCCATGTTAAACTACCCGAAAGTAAAATTCCAAATACCAAAATTCCCCAAGCTTCTTTGCTATAAAAAAAGAACAAAGCTGCTAATAGAACTACTAATGGAATGGAATTATTATAAAGATGCTCAATATTCGAATGAATAAACGGGCTAAAAATAATGCCTTGTAAACCAGAAGCAGTTCTAGGCAAAATTCCATTATCATCAAAGTCGAAACTAAAACGGATTTCTAACCAATATATGAACCACAGAAACAGCACAAAAAAAAGTGGCATTCCTATTACTACATTGGTAAATTTAAAATTATTTTCTTCCATTTCCAGACTATATAAATTGTCAAAATAAGCTTTTAATGTAAATCAAAAATGTAACCAAAAGTAATGTAGTGCTATTTTGTCATATAAATCTATATTTGTTATAAAAACTAATGCCCTAGCCCAGATCGAAATGAAAAGCCCACAGCTGAAACAACTCATTTTTCTTGCAATAAAAGAGCAACCAAAGGGAGCTCCTTTTATGGTTAGAAAAATAGTTGAGGCAGCGAGGACTTGCAATGTAGTACTGGATTTGCTTCAAAAAAATATAAAAAATGTGTAATTTTACAAAATGGAAGCACCATTAGCAGAACGTATACGCCCTCAAAAATTAGCAGATTATATTAGTCAATCTCATTTGGTTGGCCCTAATGGTTCGTTGACGCAACAAATCGCAAAAGGAATCATACCTTCATTAATTTTCTGGGGTCCTCCTGGAACCGGTAAGACCACTTTGGCACAAATTATTGCGCAAGAATCTAATCGCCCTTTTTATATATTAAGTGCTATTAATTCGGGAGTTAAAGATATTCGAGATGTCATTGAAAAAGCGAAACAAAGCGGTGGATTATTTACAGCCAAAAATCCAATTTTGTTTATTGATGAGATTCATCGTTTTAGCAAATCGCAACAAGACTCATTATTGGCTGCGGTTGAAAAAGGTTGGATTACACTTATTGGTGCTACGACAGAAAATCCAAGTTTTGAAGTTATTCCTGCTTTATTGTCCCGTTGTCAGGTTTATGTCTTGAATGCTTTTACCAAAGTGGATTTGGAGCATTTGTTGCATAGAGCAATGAGAATTGACAGCTATTTAGCATCTAAAAAAATAGAATTAGCTGAAACAGAAGCTCTATTACGTCTTTCTGGCGGTGATGGTCGTAAACTATTAAATATTTTTGAACTGGTCGTAAACGCATCCGCTGAAAACGAAATTGTAATCACCAATGACCGTGTTTTTCAATTAGTACAACAAAATACAGTTTTATATGATAAAACTGGTGAACAACATTACGACATTGTTTCGGCTTTTATAAAATCGATTCGTGGGAGTGATCCCAACGGAACTGTCTATTGGTTAGCCAGAATGATTGAAGGTGGTGAAGATGTAAAATTTATTGCCCGAAGAATGTTGATTTTATCAAGCGAAGATATCGGAAATGCCAATCCAACGGCTTTTATAATGGCAAATAATGCTTTTCAAGCGGTTTCTACAATTGGGTATCCAGAAAGTAGAATTATATTGAGTCAATGTGCTATTTATCTAGCTACTTCACCAAAAAGTAATGCTTCTTATTTGGCCATTGGTACAGCCCAACAATTAGTGAAACAAACTGGTGATTTACCTGTACCTATCCATTTGCGAAATGCTCCTACCAAATTAATGAAAGAATTAGGATATGGTGAAGATTATAAATATTCTCATGATTATGCCAACAATTTTGCTGACCAAGAATTTTTACCAGAATCATTAAGTAATACCCCTATTTATATTCCAGGAACAAATTCCAGAGAAAACACAACTCGTGAATTTCTTAAGAATAGATGGAAGGATAAATATGGGTATTAGCAGTCTGTGTTTGCAGAATGTAGACCTCCCATAAATAACATAGCCCATGATTTAAACCATGGGCTATGTTATTTATGTCAGATTTGATTAAATTTAAAACTTTACAGTTATTTTCTCTGACATTAAAACATCTTTCTCGTAATATTCAAAGTACCATTGGCTTTCTTTTAAAACTAAAGTTCCTTGTATATCTCCTTTAGATGCTAAATAAATTGAAGGGTTTGTGGTTTTATAGACTTTCATAACCACTTTTGGAGTGCTATCAATTAATTGAAATCCGTTTTTGATTGGCTGTGCAAATAATACCGTTCCGTCTGGCTCAGTATTACTACTAGGCACATTTACAGCTACAGCGGCAGCAACTACAGGAGCAACAGCTACCGAAGAAGCTACTTGCGGAGAAGTCATTCCGTTGTTTGTATTATTTACGACTGATTTACCACTATATTTATAATTCAACGCATATACAGATTGAAAAGCCATATTCAATGCTTCAACATAAGCTATATCATACTCTTTTTCTTTGCTTTTCCCTACTTCGGATTTAAAAACTTCTTTACCATTACAATCCTTAAAGACCACGTAAAGTTTTGTGGTTAAAAATCCATTTTCCCTTACTACATCTACATTTAACAAATTACATCTATCATTGTATCCACTAGGAAAATTTTCATTAGCATAAAAAGCTTCAAAACCTGCCTTTTTTAAATTCATTTTTGTTAAAGTACAAAGACGGTATTGATTATCAGATTTAAGAAAATCATATCTTAAAGGGATAATAACTGCGGTATAATCATTAACCGATTGAGCAAATCCAATGCTTGAAACAAACAATAATAGGTATAGAAATTTTGACTTCATGATTTATAAATATTTTTTTAGTTCTAATAAATGTGTTACTTGTTTAATATTTTGTTCTACCTTGATGTTCTTATCATTAAAAAAAATAGCATCTAATCCAGCATTTAATGCACCTTGCACATCTGCTTCCAGACAATCACCAATCATTATACTATTTTCTTTATTGGCTTTTGCCAAATCAAGAGCGTATTCAAAAATAACAGGGTTAGGTTTTTTAACGCCGGCCATCTCTGAGTTGGTTATTGTATTGAAAAAAACAGCAATATTTGAATTATTTATTTTCTTATACTGAACATCAGCAAAACCATTAGTAATAATATGCAATTTATACTTTTTTTCAAGATATTCCAGCACTTCTATTGCACCATCAAATAAACAATTATTTTGAGGCAATAAGTCAATATAATCTTGGGCAATACTTTCAATTTGGGCATCTGACACAAAATATTCTAATGCGTCAAAAGTATGTTTGAGACGATTATATCGGAGTTCGGCATGAGTGATTTTATCATATTGGTATAATTTCCAACATGCTTGATTGATAGGAATATATTTTTCGATAAAATCAGTAATTGTTATTGTGGGATGATCTTTCTTAAAAATAGTTTCAAAGGCCAACTCTGAATTAACATCAAAATCCCAAAGTGTATGATCTAAGTCAAAGAAAATATCAGTTATTTTAGAAGACAACATGTAATAGTATTATTTAAAAATTCGTTTATCGAAAGGAAAATCGTTTTGTTCTATAATTCTGATTTTAGAAAAATCAATATGATGCGGATTAATTAGAAAATTAAAATCTCCTTTTACTACTGCCGAAGGAACTTTTAAAATACAAGCTTCATTTCGTTTTATAAAATCATCCCCTAATAGAGGTGTTTCAAAGGTACAAGGAAAAACATTCCAATCTATATTAATTGTGTTAAGATCTAAAATTTCAACAAGAACATCGTCAGGAATTTCAATTGTTAACATCACGAAATCACTAGGTAATATTGCCAATGAAAGATGAACTAAAACCTCAGCCATTGCTAAAGCTCTATTTTGAGCACAATATATAATCTCTGTTCCTTTTGAATTCCAACGTGCTCCCGAAATTGAAGCTCCTTTTCCCGATAACTCAATAGGATATTTTTTTCTTGCCAGTCGAAAAACCTCCATTATACAAAAATACCTTGATCTATTTTATTCAATTCATTAACTACCATTTCTTTGCCATAAGAATCTTTGAGTAATTCGATAGGTTGCAAATTTCCAAGGGCAAATGAAGGCGTGTTAAGCCATACATAAAATTGTGCCTCAGTATCAAAAACAGTGTTTCCCAAAGAAGTCACTTCGGCTAATTCTAGTATTTTTTCTGATTGTATTGGTTTAAAAATAAAATCATCTTTAATTTTATTTCTTTGAAGCGATTTGGTAGAAATACCTAAAAAAGAAGCCCAATCCTCTTCATTAAAAGGAGTTACTTCTTTTATCAAATTAAATAAATCATACGAAATCCCTTCTCGAATAGCATGTACGATTAACATTCTATTTTTTAGAAACTCATCATACGTAATATTCTTATTTAAAAGGGTATATCCTCGTTCTTGCTCCACTCTATTAACCAAAGCCCTAACGGCTTTATCAATAGCTTCTCCTGATTTTAATTTTATAGCTTCCATAAAAAAGACATTTGACTGTAAATATAAGACAAATGTCTGTATTGTGCAACTATTTTAAAAAATCCCTTCATCAACAAAACTATAATAACCTCTTTCGGTAATAATGATATGATCTAAAACTGGAATATCCAATTGCTGTCCAGCCACTTTAATCTTTTTGGTTATTTGAATATCAGCATCACTGGCCTGCAATTTTCCCGAAGGATGGTTGTGCGCTAAAATGATGGAAGTTGCATTTTGTTCTAAAGCAATTTTAAATACAATCCTAGTATCAACGACAGTTCCTGTCATTCCTCCTTTACTCAGTTGCGTTTTAAAAAGTATTTTATTGGAATTATTTAAAAACAAAACCCAAAATTCTTCATGAGACAACTCTCCTATTATTGGTTGCATCACTTCAAAGACTGCTTTACTAGAAGTTATTTTTGTTAACTCAACAACCTCTTCGCTTCTTCTTCGCCTACCCAACTCCATAGCAGCAATTATAGATATAGCTTTGGCCTCCCCAATACCTTTAAAAATCATTAATTGCCCAATGGACAACTTCCCTAAAGCATTTAAATTATTATCTACACTTGCTAAAATCCTTTTACTCAAATCTACAGCCGACTCGTTTCTACTTCCAGAACCAATTAGTATAGCGATCAGCTCGGCATCACTCAAAACGCTTTTACCCTTAAGCATTAGTTTTTCACGAGGCTTATCATCTTCGGACCAATGTTTAATTGGGAAATTAGTTGTTTCCATTCAAATACAAATTAACAATTAGATTTTGCTAATCTACAACAAAAACAAGAAAAATCCCTCAAAATAAATAGTCTTTATAAAAAAAGCCAATCAACAAATGTCAATTGGCTTATGATATATTATAAAATAGATTTTATAATATTAACTGTTTTACCTCATCAAAATTCAATCCTCCATAATTACCAGAACTCATCAATAATAAAGCCGAATTTTCTAAATTCAGATTAAACAAATAGTCTTTAAAATCTTTTGGATTAGTATAAATAATCAAATCTTCTCTATTAAAAGCTTTCGAAATTTGCTCATAAGTCACTTCTTCTAATTGTTTGATTTTTACAGCATCAGGTGAATAGAATACAACTGCAACATCAGCATATTCAAGCGCACCTTCGTATTCTTTAAGGAACTCTGCATTCAAACTACTATAAGTATGTAATTCTAAACAAGCAACAACAGTACGATTTGGATATTGTTCTTTTACTGCTTTGGTAGTTGCAGCAACTTTGCTTGGTGAATGTGCAAAATCTTTATAGGCAACTTTCCCTTTTCCTTCTGCAATTTTTTCCAAACGTTTAGAAGCTCCTTTAAAACTCGCAATTGCCTCATAGAAATCAGCTTCATCCACTCCCATGTTTTGACAAATCCATTTGGCACCCGCCAAATTATTCAAATTATGCGCTCCAAATACTTCGATTGGCATTGCTCCTTCTGGAGTTTCTAGTAAAGTTATACCGTCTTGTACAGTATATTTTGGCGTATGGTATGCTAATTTTCGAATTGGATTAGTTGCTTTTTCGGCAACACGTTTTACTTCAGAATCGTCTTCATTGTAAACCAAAATTCCACCATTAGTAATTTTATCAATAAAGATTTCAAACTGCTCTACATAAAAATCATAGGTTGGAAAAACATTAATATGATCCCAGGCAATTCCAGAAATCAAAGCGATATTTGGCTGATACAAATGAAATTTAGGTCTTCTGTCAATTGGCGAAGATAAATATTCATCCCCTTCCAAAACCATAAAATCATTATCTTCGGTAAGATGCACCATTGTATCAAAACCTTCTAATTGTGCCCCTACCATATAATCTACTTCAATATTATGATAATGCATTACATGCAAAATCATCGAAGTAATAGTCGTTTTTCCGTGAGAGCCACCAATAACAACGCGGGTTTTATTTTTGGATTGCTCGTATAAAAATTCAGGATACGAATAAATTTTAAGTCCTAATTCCTGTGCTTTCAAAAGCTCTGGATTATCAGCTTTGGCATGCATTCCAAGAATTACAGCTTCAATATCAGAAGTAATTTTTTCAGGAAACCAACCTAATTCAACAGGTAAAATCCCTTTTTTCTCCAAACGAGATTTTGAAGGCTCAAAAATAGCATCATCGCTCCCTGTAACTTGATATCCTTTATTGTGTAATGCCAATGCTAAGTTGTGCATTGCGCTTCCGCCTATGGCAATAAAATGTGTTCTCATTTAGTCTCTTTATAGTGCTTTTATTCAATAATCAATTACTTGATTCCTTTATTACTTTTATTTTTATACTCTTCCCAAACAATATTAGCTTTCTCTGGTTGCTTCATTTTATTTTTATAAAAATCTGCCAATGCCTGATAACAAATTTTAGAACCCCCTATCAAAATAGCCCTTTTGTATTGAACTTCTGCCTCAGCATATCTATTAAAATACTCATTAATATGTCCTAACGATAAATACCCGTCAACTGGAGATATTTCACGCAATTCAGACGAATATTTAATTGCTTTAGACTCACTTCCGCCTACTATTGCTGGTAATTGCAAATTCAATTCGATCAGCGCCCATCTGGCTTCAACATGTTTTGGATTCAATTCTATAGCTTTTTCAAACGAAGATCTCACTTCGCCAATCATTCCTAACGCCTTTATTTTATTGACTCCCAGAGATTTCATCGCCAAAGCACCTCCGTATTTATAATAGTAATTAGCTTCGGTTGGCTTTAACTTTTCTAGTTTTTTATAATAAATTAAGGACTTATCCCAATATTTATTTTGCGATGCAATATCGCCTAAATATTCTAAAGTTCTAAGATGATTTGAATTGGTTTTTAAGTAATTTTCTAAAAGAGGTTGTGCCTCATCAAATTTCCCTTCTTTGAATAATTTTTCACCTTTCATAAAGTTAGTTTGACCAAAAATTAGCCAAGGAAATAACACGAATAGAAGCAGGGATTTTTTCATCCCCCAAAATTAAGAAAATGCAACAAGTATCATTTAGTTTTAAGTAAAAATTAGTACTCTATTTGAATCTTCTATTACACCTCTTTTTAAAAATAAAAAACTACAGCCTAATCCCAAAAACTTGACGGTTTTTTTCATATACAAATAATACTAAAAACACATTGAAATAACATAACGGTCTTACTTTCGTAAAAACTAAAAATGAAAAGAAGAAGAAAAATTCCGTTGGTAGTTATAAGTGACGTTCATTTAGGCACTTACGGATGTCAAGCCAAAGAATTATTGCAATATTTAAAATCAATAAATCCTCAAACATTGGTTTTAAATGGAGACATCATCGACATGTGGAGTTTCACCAAAAGTTACTTTCCCGCATCACATATGAATGTCTTGAGACAAATCATAAAAATGTCAAATCAAGGCACCCGAGTAATCTATATTACAGGAAATCACGATGAAGCGTTGCGAAAATACTCTGATTTCATCTTAGGAAATTTCGAATTAGTCGACAAAGTTATTTTGGATTTAGACGGCAAAAAAACGTGGATTTTTCATGGAGATGTATTCGATTCCTCTACACAAGGATATGCCAAAATACTAGCCAAACTAGGCGGAAAAGGCTATGATTTACTAATTCTAATCAACAGTTTAATCAATTGGTTTTTGGGACTTTTAGGCAAAGAAAAAAGAAGCTACTCCAAAATGATAAAAGACAGTGTCAAGAAAGCTGTTTCTTTTGTCTCTAATTTTGAAACCACAGCTGCCGAAATCGCCATCCAAAAAAAATACAGTTATGTCGTTTGTGGACACATTCACAAACCACAAATGAAAGAAATCGTCAACGAACATGGAAGTGTAATGTATCTAAATAGTGGCGATTGGATCGAAAACCTTACTGCATTAGAATATAAAAAACAAAAATGGAGTCTTTACCATTATAACAGGGAGCATTACACCGAATCAGACAGCCAAGATGATAAAGCAGTAAGCGACATTGTAAACAAAATACTCTCCTAAACAAAATATACAGAAATGAAAATATTTTACGCTATTCAGGCAACAGGCAATGGACACATCAGCAGAGCCATTCAATTATATCCCTATCTACAAAAATATGGCGAAGTCGATTTTTTCCTTAGTGGCAACAATGCAACGCTCGATATTAATTTGCCCATAAAATTCAAAAGCGAAGGTTGCAGCTTGCATTACAGTAAATGTGGCGGTTTGAATTATTGGGACATTGTCAGGAATGTCAAACCAAGACAAATCTATAAAGATGCCGATATATTACCGCTAAAAAATTACGATGTGGTTATCAACGATTTTGATTCGATTACTGCGTTGGCGTGCAAAATGCAAAAAGTACATTCCGTACAATTTGGTCATCAAGCCAGTTTTATATCTCCTCACACTCCCAGACCCGAAAAGAAAAGCGTCATGGGCGAAATGATTCTAAAACACTATGCACCTTCGCCAAAGAATATTGGTCTGCATTTTGACAAATATGACGATTTTATTTTCCCACCCGTTATCAAAGATGAAATCATAAATGCCAATCCCAAAAACAAGGGTCACATCACTGTTTATCTGCCTTCCTTCCAGAAGGATTGTTTAGAAAAAGCATTCAACAAACTTCCTAATTTATCGTTTCATTGGTTTCTAAATGATATAAAAACCAAACACACCGTAAAAAACATCACGTATTACCCTGTCAACCAAGACTATTTTAATAAAAGCCTTATCAACTGCGAAGGAATCATTACAGGCGGTGGATTCGAAACCCCATCCGAAGCTTTATATCTTGGCAAAAAAATACTCTCCATTCCTATTCGTCAGCATTACGAACAGGAATGCAATGCTGCAGCTCTCAAAAAACTAGGCGTTCCAGTAGTTTATGATGTCGCAGATGACTTTTATTTAGTTATCGAAAACTGGCTCAATTCCAGAGTAAAATACCCAACTATGAAAGCCAACAACATTCCTGAAACCTTAGAATATCTATTTGATATGTATAACGACTAAAAGTATTTAAAGGAGCGAAACATAAGGCATTTTCAGGAAATATGGGTTCCTGCTGTCCGCTATATTCCCGCAGAAAAAGCGGGGATGCCGCTTCCATCAGGGCTAGTTAGTAAGAATTTTGCATTTTTGGAAGGATTACTAATCTATATAATTACCAAAATCATACAAATGGTATAGCACAATTATATTAAAAGTATAATTCATTTATATAGAAGGTATAATTAAATTATACGAAAAGTATAATTCATTTATATAAAAAGTATAATTTAATTATACTAATTGGATAATTAAATTATACAAAAGGTATAATTCATTTATATTAAACGTATAATTTATTTATATAAAAAGTATAATTAAACTATACTAATTGTATAGTCTATTTATATAAAAGCAATAAAAAAGAGGTTATTTCACAAGTTGTGAAATAACCTCTTTTTTATTCTTTAGTTGAATCAAAGTTTCAACTTACGGGGGAATAATTATTCGACTTCTATGTATTCAGATTTCCCTTTTTCGCTTCCGTCTGTCAGCCATTCCCAATTTAAACTCAATTTTATTTTCCCGCTGTCTGTCAAAGAGATTTTTGCAATAGCTTTGCCAGCTTTCAATAAATTGTCTGTTGTCAAACATTGATACAACATATTCAATTCATCGCCTTTCAAGTCAGCTATAATTTTACCATATTTTATAGTTCCGCCAAAATAGTCGGCAGTTACAAGATTACCATCTTGACTATATTCAAAAACAGTTTCCGAGTTTACTTCTCCACTTTCAGTATTTTGAATTAGTGCAAATTTTTTGTTGTTAAAGTTATAGTTATTCATTTTGGTTGTTGGTATTATTCATGTTCTATGATATGTTAACTCAAACTTTTCCGCTGCTGGCAAGAGTTTCTAACGGAGATTCCTCCTTCGTCGGAATGACAATATTGACGAGCTACTTGTGTTTTCTTTACGCAATAGTCTGTTGAAAAAAGTTTGTATAAAATCCATCACGACTTTTTCTACTCAAAGATTAACCACAATATTGTCATTCCGACGAAGGAGGAATCTCCGTTAGTAGCTCCGTAATCTTAATAAAATAATTACTTTTGTAAAACTTATTTTAGGACAAGAGATGATTATTGATAAGAGCTAGAAGCTCACACTAGCTGGTCAATTTCTATCTATAACGTCTGTATATTGAAAAATTTTAAATGTCAAATTTGTTTTTCCAAGCAAATCTTTTCTCATGGCTAAAACAATATTTCCAATCGCTTTTTGGACTTCGAAGTGAAAAAACATGAAATATAACCTCCAATTAAAGCTAAAAATAAAGCTAAAATAAACGTTGCTAAAGTTGCTATGCCTATATTCATTTTGGTTCTGATTTTAACTATTCCGGTTTGGTATTCTCGTTAACTATTATATACTCACTACTGAGTAACATTTACTGCTATCCTGCTAATATATAAAATTATGTAAAGTTCTACTACAATAGTACCTAGTCGAACAAAAAAAGGTGCTCTATCACTAGAACACCTTTTGTATATAAAACTTAGATTGTTATTCATTAAGCATTTTCCAAAGCTTGTCTTTCAATTCAGTCAATCCTTGTTGGGCAACGGATGAAATAAACATATAAGGAGTCTCTTTGAAATCTTCGTCTAATTGCGTTTTTAATTCTGCTTTCAATTCATCATCCAGCATATCCATTTTCGAAATCACTAACAAACGCTCTTTATCTAGCATTTCGGGATTGTACTTCGTCAATTCATTTACCAAAATATCATACTCTTCTTTAATATTTGGAGTATCAACAGGAACTAAAAACAACAACGTTGAGTTACGCTCAATATGACGTAAGAAATAATGACCCAATCCTTTTCCTTCGGCAGCACCTTCAATAATTCCAGGAATATCTGCAATTACAAACGATTGAAAATCTCTGTAAGCAACGATTCCAAGGTTTGGTTTTAAAGTTGTAAAAGGATAATCAGCAATTTTTGGTTTTGCAGATGTCAACACTGATAATAAAGTTGATTTTCCAGCATTAGGAAAACCTACCAAACCAACATCGGCAAGAACTTTAAGTTCCAGAATCACATCCATTTCTACACCAGGTAAACCCGGTTGAGAATATCTTGGCGTTTGATTTGTTGAACTTCTAAAGTGCCAGTTTCCTAAACCACCTTTTCCACCACGACACAGCACTTGTTTCTCTCCGTCATCTGTGATTTCGAATAAAGTTTCACCTGTTTCTTTATCTTTTACAACAGTCCCTAACGGAACTTCGATGTATTTATCTTCACCATCTGCTCCTGTACTTCTATCACCACTTCCATCACCACCGTAACCCGCTTTGATATGACGAGCAAATTTTAAGTGAAACAAAGTCCAAAGTGCCTTGTTTCCTACCAAATAAACGTGTCCACCACGACCACCATCTCCACCATCAGGACCACCATATTGAATAAATTTTTCTCTATGCAAATGCGTAGACCCCTTTCCTCCTTTACCGGATGAAACATAAATTTTTACGTAATCTACAAAATTCCCTTCTGTCATTTTCTTTAATTTTCAGCAATCAGCAATCCGTTTTTAGTTGTCAGTTTAATAACTGAATCCCAAAAACTAAATACTGATAACTATTGTTTTAAGGCTTTCACCATTACTTTATCAATCTTCACGCCATCCATGTCGATGACCTCCAACACAAATTTTTGCCAAATCAACTTTTCTCCTTCTTTCGGGATATGAGCCAATTCGGTCATTATTAATCCACTTACCGTGGTCACTTCATAATCATTTATCAAATCATCCAATTCAAAATAAGTAAGGAAATCGTGTAGCGAATAATGTCCATCTACCATCCAGGTTCCATCCTCTCTTTCGATTAATTTAAAATCATCTTTATAAAAATCAGATGCATTTCCAACCAAGGCTTCCAAAATATCATTCAACGTAATGATTCCTTGAAAAACACCATATTCATCGGAAACCAATGCATAATGAATTCCTGATTTTTTAAATTGTTCCAACGCTTTATAAGCAGTCGTTTGCTCCATCATAAACGGAGCTTCAGTCATAATTTCGGCTAAATTAAAATTGTCATTATCAACATTAGCAAAGATATTTTTCAAATTGACTACTCCAACAATATCATCATGGTTTTCGTTATAAACTGGATAAATAGAGTGCAGTTCTTGAATCATAAATTCTCTTACCTTGCTTTTATCGGCATGCAAAGGCAGCATCATAACTGATTTTCTATGGGTCATCAACGAATTGATTTTTCTATCACCAATATGAAAAACACGTTCTACGATATCTTGTTCTATTTCCTGAACTTCTCCTCCTTCGGTTCCTTCTTTGATGATGGCTTTTATCTCTTCCTCGGTTACTTTTCCATCTGCGGTAGGTTTTATTCGCAAAACATCCAACAGAAAATCGGTCGAAGTCGTTAACAGCCATATAAAAGGTGCGGTAACTATCGAAATTATTTTCATCGGCATAGCAACAGCTTTTGCAATTCCTTCGGGGTAGTTTAAACCAATTCTTTTTGGAAACAATTCTCCTAATACCAAAGAAAAGAATGTCAATGTTACCACAACAATCCCTACAGCTATTGAATGCGCATAAGGAATCAATACATGAAATCCTTTTACGAATGTTTCTACATCGGAAGTAATTTTGTCTCCACTAAAAATACCTGTCAGGATTCCAATAAGAGTAATTCCTATTTGTACTGTTGACAAAAATTTATTAGGCGAATTAGCTAAATCTAAAGCGATTTGGGCATTTTTGTTGCCTTTTTTGGCAGCGGTTTCCAATCTGTTTTTTCGTGCCGAAATCAATGCGATTTCAGACATAGAGAAAACCCCGTTTAAGAGTATTAGAAAAAATATTATTACTATTTCCAATGTTTTGGTTGTTCGTTTATATTTTGGATTCTTTCAAATCCTGTTGTTATTTTTTAGCCCAGATGGTAGTGGAAAGCTCATGGCTATAAAAAACTAATTTTTCTTGTCATAAAAGAGCGACCAGCGGAAGCTCCTTTTATGACATAGAAAAATAGTTATTTTATGGCTGTGACTTGTAACGTACAGCTGGAGATTGCTCCTATAAATTATCGATAACTGCTGTAAGTCTTTCTGTAATTTCTTGAATAGTTCCTATTCCGTTTACAGCATGAAACTTATTTTGCTCTTTGTAATATCCAATTAGCGGAGCCGTTTTTTCATTATATTCCTGATAACGATTTCTGATTTTTTCTTCGTCTTGATCGTCAATTCTTCCACTAGTTTTTCCTCTTTCCAATAATCTAGCTACTAATATATTATCATCGGCTTCTAGCGCTACTGTTGCTGCAACTTTTGAACCAATAGTTGGCAAAAACGCATCCAATGCTTCGGCTTGACCAATAGTTCTTGGATATCCGTCGAATAAAATTCCGTTTGAATCCAAGTGCTTGTTTACTTCGTCAATAAGCATTTTTGTGGTTAATTCGTCTGGAACTAAATCTCCAGCATCCATAAAGACTCTAGCTTCTTTACCTAATGGAGTGTCATTTTTTAAATTATAACGAAAAACATCTCCTGTTGAAATGTGTTGTAAATTGTATTTTTCTTTTAAAAATTCTGCCTGAGTTCCTTTTCCTGCTCCTGGCTTTCCAAATAAAACAATATTGATCATTCCTTTTTTATATATGGTTTTTACTATTTTTAGTTACTCTTTTAATTGATACACTTCAGGTAAATTTCTACCTAAACCATCGTAATCCAATCCAAAACCAACAATAAATTTGTTAGGAATTCGTATTCCAACATAGTCGATTTTTATATCTTTTTTGAAAGCTTCTGGTTTGAAAAAAAGTGTAGCAATTTTAAAATGCTTAACATTTTGACTTTTGAACAAGTGTTTTAATTCCTCTAAAGTGTTTCCAGTATCGATAATATCCTCTAAAACAATTACGGTTCTACCCGTTAAATCCTGATTTAAACCGATTAATTGCTTAACCGAATCGGTAGAAGATGTTCCTTCGTAAGAAGCTAATTTGATAAAAGAAACTTCACATGGTTTCTTGTATAATTTTAAAAAATCGGAAACTACCATAAAAGAACCGTTTAAGACTCCAATAAAAATTGGTGTTTCGTCAAAAAAATCGTCTTCTATTTGTGCTACCATTTTTTCTAAAGCGAAGTTTATCTCTTTGGCCGAAATAAACGGAACAAATTGTTTATCGTGTAGTTGTATCACAGTTTAGTGTTTTAAAAATATTTGGCAAAGATAGGGATTTCACTTTTGACAATTGTAAATTGATTTGTACTTTTCAATCAAATTTACAGATGATGCTTACTGAATTTCAAAAAAAATTAGAATATGTGACTGGGCATAGAGCCAACAGACAAAAATATGCTGATGAAGTACTCGAAAATTCAGAACTTTTTACTGAATTAATTCGACTTTCTTTTCAGGTTTTGGATAAAAATTCTTCAAAAGCCTGTTGGATTCTAGAATTTGTATGCTACCAAAAATTAGAATGGCTTGAAGATTATTTGGATTTTTTTTGTTCCAATATCAAAAACCTAAAAGACGAAAGTTCAATACGGCCAATATCAAAAATTTGTCAGCTTTTAGTATTATCTCATTATAAAAAGAAGGAAATACCGCTTACCGAAAAACATTTGGAAGCAATCATCGAAAGCTCTTTTGATTGGCTGATTAATGATGTCAAAGTAGCAACCAAAGCTTATTCGATTCGCACTTTATATCTTTTGGGTCAGTATTATGATTGGATACATCCTGAACTAAAAATTATAATTACCAAAGATTTCCCAAATCATAGTGCCGCTTATAAGGCTGTAGCCAAAGAAGTTTTGAAGAAAATAAAATAGCATTTTCTTAATCAATTAGGAAAAAGTATCTTTGCAAATGCTAGGCAATGTGCTGAGCAGACAAAGTAAATACAATCGCAATGAATTATTTTTCTTCTGATTTTAAATTAGGAATCTTAGGTGGCGGACAATTAGGCAAAATGCTATTGTTTGACACCCGAAAATTTGACATACAAACTTACGTTTTAGATCCAAGCAATGAGGCTCCCAGCAAAATCGCATGTAACTATTTTGTTCAAGGCGATTTGATGGATTTTGACACCGTTTATAATTTTGGGAAGCAAGTTGACGTTTTAACTTTCGAGATTGAGTTGGTAAATCTTGATGCATTAGAAAAATTAGAAAACGAAGGCAAAAAAATATATCCTTCTCCAAAAACTTTGAAACTTATTCAAAACAAAGGCGTTCAGAAGGATTTTTATATACAAAATAACATTCCAACAGCTCCTTTTAAAAGATATGCGACTTTAAAAGACTTGGTAGTTGATTTAGTCGAATCTAATATTCAGCTTCCTTTTGTATGGAAATGTACCGAATTTGGATATGATGGCAATGGTGTAAAAATCATAAGACAAACATCTGATTTGGAAAATTTACCCAATGTAGAATGTATTGCAGAAACAATGGTGCCTTTCAAAAATGAATTGGCTGTAATTGTATGCCGCAATCCAAAAGGAGAAATTAAAACCTATCCAGTTGTAGAAATGGAATTCCATCCAGAAGCCAATCAGGTAGAATATGTAATTTGTCCTGCTCGAATAGACGAAAAAGTAGCCGAAAAAGCCAGAGCAATTGCCTTGAATGTTTCACAACAATTTAATCATGTTGGTCTTTTGGCAGTAGAAATGTTCCAAACCGAAAACGACGAAATCCTAGTAAACGAGGTAGCTCCTCGCCCACACAACTCTGGTCATTATAGTATTGAAGCCAGTTATACTTCCCAATTTGAAAATCATTTGCGGGCAATTATGGATTTACCTTTAGGGAATACTGAAAGTAAAGTTGCTGGAATCATGGTAAATTTAGTTGGTGCCGAAGGTTTTTTTGGAGATGTAATTTACAAAAATATCGAAACTATTTTAGGCTGGAATGGTGTTACACCTCACATTTACGGAAAAAAACAAACGCGTCCTTTTAGAAAAATGGGACATGTAACCATAGTAAATGAAAACATGGCCGAAGCAAGAAGAATTGCTGAGGATGTAAAGAATACAATAAAAGTAATCAGTAATAAATAAAGACAAATTACCACAGATTTGATTTTATTTAAGTCTGTGTAATCTGTGTTAAAAAACAAAACAATGAGCAAAGTAGCCATAATCATGGGAAGTATCTCAGACATGCCAGTCATGCAGGATGCTATAGACATATTAAAAGAATTTGGAATAGAAACCGAAGTTGATATTGTTTCGGCACACAGAACACCAGAAAAATTATTTGATTTCAGTAAAAATGCTCACACTCTTGGTATTTCTGTAATTATTGCTGGAGCTGGTGGAGCGGCACATTTACCTGGAATGGTAGCCTCTATGTCTCCGCTTCCTGTAATTGGTGTTCCTGTAAAATCAAGCAACTCCATTGATGGTTGGGATAGTGTTTTGTCAATTTTGCAAATGCCTGGAGGTGTTCCTGTTGCAACCGTAGCATTAAACGGTGCTAAAAACGCTGGAATCCTTGCTGCTCAAATCATAGGAAGTGCAGACAAAACTATTTTAGACAAAATCATTTCTTACAAAGAAGGTCTTAAAGAAGCTGTTTACAAATCTTCTGAAAATTTGAATAAATAAAAAAAGCTCCTGAAAAAAGGAGCTTTTTTGATATTGTAGAATCCTAAACTCGGGGAAATTTAGTATTATCAATATAATTTTCTTTTGATTTGGGGACAAAAAGAGTTTTGTATTTTCGACTTAATTAATTAATTTATGCATCAATTAATTATTCGGCAAAAGTACATAAATAATCGACAAAATACACACTACTCAAAAAATAAATAAATTTTTCTTGTTTTTTTTTCAAACATAAAAACATGGCAACCAATTATTTGTAACAAAACAGACTCTGGAACTATGAATATTTTACTTCAAAAATTTGACACAAAGCTTGACACAGCGCCATTTTCTAACATAAAAAACGAAAATTATTTTCCTGCCTTCCAAGAAGCAATTGATTTAGCAAAAGCCGAAATTGATGCCATTGTTAACAATGCAGAGAATCCTACTTTTGAAAATACAATTGAAACTTTATCTTTTAGCGGAGACACTTTAGACCGAATTTCTAATATCTTTTTTAATTTAAACTCGGCAGAAACAAGCGATGAAATGCAAAAAATTGCTCAAGAAGTTTCTCCTTTGTTATCTGAATTTGGAAATGACGTTACACTAAACGCAGATTTATTCGCAAGAGTTAAAACCGTTTATGATCAAAAAGATTCTTTGATTTTAAATCCTGAACAAACGACACTCCTAGACAAACAATACAAAAGTTTTTCTAGAAACGGAGCAAATTTAGCTGAGGATAAAAAAAACCAGTTGCGAGAGATAGACAAAGAATTATCGAAATTGAGTTTACAATTTGGCGAAAATGTTTTGGCAGAAACCAATGCTTTCGAATTACACTTAACTGATGAAAAGGATTTAGCAGGATTACCAGAAGGTACAATCGAAGCGGCTCGCTCATTAGCGAAAGAGCAAAAAAAAGAAGGTTGGATTTTTACCTTAGATCATCCGAGTTACATTCCGTTTGTAACTTATGCTGACAATAGAGAATTACGCAAAAAAATGGCTATTGCTTTTGGTGCCAGATGTTTTCAGAACAATGAATTAGACAACCAAGAAATAGTTTTAAAAATAGCCAAATTACGTTTTGACAGAGCCAATCTTTTGGGATATAAAACTCATGCTCATTTTGTCCTTGAAGAACGTATGGCCGAAAGTCCTGAGAAAGTTTTATCTTTTTCGAATGATTTATTAGCTAAAGCAAAACCAGCTGCACAAAAAGAATTTGATCAATTATCGGCTTTCGCCAAAAAATTAGATGGAATCGAACAACTTGAGAAATGGGATGGCGCTTATTATTCTGAAAAATTGAAACAACAATTATTCAATTTAGACGATGAAAAACTTAAACCTTACTTTCAATTAGAAAAGGTTCTGAACGGAGCTTTTACTATTGCAGGCAAATTATACGGATTAACTTTTACAGAAGTTTTTGACATTGACAAATACCACGAAGAAGTGACTACTTATGAAGTAACCGATCAAAATAACGAATTGGTTGCTGTTTTCTATGCTGATTTCTTTCCAAGAAAAGGTAAAAGAAATGGTGCTTGGATGACTTCATTCAAATCTCAATACATCAAAGACGGTACAAACGAAAGACCACACATTTCGAATGTTTGCAACTTTACAAAACCTACTGAAACCAAACCATCACTTTTGACTTTTAATGAAGTGACAACCTTATTCCACGAATTTGGACACGGTTTACACGGAATGTTAGCCAATACAACTTATCCGAATTTATCAGGAACATCAGTTTATTGGGATTTTGTAGAATTACCAAGTCAGATTATGGAAAATTGGTGTTACGAACCAGAAGCTTTGGCGTTATTCGCCCATCATTATGAAACTGGCGAAGTGATTCCACAAGAATATGTAGAAAAAATCAAAGAAAGTGCTAGTTTTCAAGAAGGATTGGCAACTATGCGCCAATTGAGTTTTGGATTGTTGGATATGGCTTGGCATGGACAAGATCCGACTAATATTACTGATTTAAAAGCTTTTGAAACTGAACAATTTAAATCTACTCAATTGTATCCTGATGTAAAAGAAAATGCAATGAGTACTGCTTTTTCACATATATTTCAAGGAGGTTATTCTTCTGGATATTACAGCTATAAATGGGCTGAAGTTTTGGATGCCGATGCATTTGCTTATTTCCAAGAAAAAGGAATTTTCAATAAGGAAGTAGCAGATAAATTTAAAGATAATTTACTTTCAAAAGGAGGAACAGAACATCCAATGATTTTATACAAGCGTTTTAGAGGACAAGAGCCAAAACCAGATGCATTGTTAAAGAGAGCTGGGCTTTTATAATTTTTTTGTTAATCGAAATTTCATTTTAACATTGAAATTGATTTTCTGCTTCATTAAAAAAGTTACAACTAATATACATAAACTAAAAAGCTGTCGTAAAAGACAGCTTTTTTTATTAATACCACCCGTTGGGTGCAATTAAATTATTTGATTTTTAATATTATTTATTGGTCTGTCAAATATAAATTTATTGACATATTGTATTAATGTTAATGATGCTATTTTTGCCAATATTCTAGTTTTAAATCCTTCAAAAGTTTTTGCATAATTTCTTCTGATTAAAAATTGGTCGCATAATTGAGAAAATAATGTTTCGATTCTTTTTCTTGATTTTCTAAAAATATACGGTTGTGGTTTATAATTTTTTTGATTAATTCGTTTTGGTGTTTCCAATTTGATATTTACTGTTTGAAATAAATCCAATTGAATCGTTTCTGACAGATATCCTCTATCCCCAAGAATCACACAATCAGACATTTGTTGTTTTATGTTTTTTAAAAAATTTACATCATGAACTTCTGCTTTTGTAATATCTAATGAATGAAAAACTCCAGTAATTGAACAAACTCCATGAAGTTTATAACCATAAAACCAGCTGTTTTGAGAAGCACAAAATCCTTTTGTAGGTGCAGTTTCAAATTCATTTTTACAGATTTTGATTCGGTTATGACGAGAAAATTTACAGATTTCTAATGGCATGCTATCCACAATAAAATAATCTTCAAAATCAAGAAAATAAGATGCTAGTTTAATTCTAATTTCTTCAGAAAATAAAAACAATTTCCTCCTTCTTTTATTGAATTGACTTCGTTCTATTAGATTTGGAATTTCATTAGAATTTAGCTGTTTGAAAAGTGAATTTTCGCTGTCAATTGACATAAATTCAGCGGTTAAACTCAATGCAACAACTTCTAAATCAGACATTTTATCTTTTCTTCCGATACCTGATTTGAATTCTAATTCACAATTCAACGAACTTATAACTTCTAAAACTCTTAGATAATTTTTTACTATATTTGACATAGATATTGTATTGTTTAGCGACATCAAGATACTGAATTTCAGTATCTTGAACAATATCTAATCCCTATTTTTTACTTCAAATAATTACACCCAACGGGTTAATACCTATTTTTACTTCCAATTAATTTCGACAAAAACTGGAAAATGGTCTGAAGGATATCTCAATTCTTTGGCATCTGAGAGAACAGCATATTTATTAACTGTAATTGTATTTCCTTTGGATAAAAAGATATAATCAATTAAAAGTTTTGTTGCTTCATTGTATTTAAAATCATTAAAAGTTCCATAGGGTCCAAAAGGCTTTTCCTTCGAAATTGTTCTGGCATCATTCATCTTATTTTTTAACGCAATAATCCGATCTGCTTCGGGTTCTGAATTAAAATCTCCCATCAAAATAACAGGATATTTATTTTTATTTAATTTTTCGATTCGTGTAAGTATAAGTTCTAATCCTTTTGTTCTTGCTTGCTCTCCAACGTGATCCAAATGCGTGTTAAAAATCCAAATCAACTTATTGTTCTGTTTATTTTTTAAAAGCGCATAGGTACAAACCCTGTTGTAGGCTGCATCCCAGCCTTTAGAAATTTCATCTGGTGTTTCGGATAGCCAAAAGGTATTAGACTCAATCAATTTGAATTTTTCTTTATTATAAAAAACATTAGAAGCTTCTCCTTTTCCTATTCCTTCTCTTCCCATTCCCACATAACTATATTGCGGAAGTGCAGCTGAAATATCTAGAACCTGGTTTGGTTTTGCTTCCTGAATCCCAAAAACATCCGGAGCATAAAATTGGATTTGTGAATTAAAAAAATCTTTTCGATGTGCCCAGTCATTTTCTCCATCCGAAGCTATATCAAGTCGGATATTACAGGTCATTATTTTTAAAGTTTGAGCATTTAAAAAAAGACTCATTACACTAAGACAAGCGGCTAAAAGAACTTTTTGTTTAAACATTATTTTTAAATATTTAAGGTTTATAAATCACATCAATATTAATCAACCGTAACCAATTTACATTATAAATATATAAAATTAAACAGCATCAACATACAACTTTGTTGAAACCGAAGACAAATTAACTCTAATGTTAACTTTAGCATATTTCTACTTTTAAATAAAAATTCAGTTATAAATATTTTAATTCTAAAATAAACTTTCATTTATTTTTGAAAGTTTAAAAACTTTTATTTATCTTTGACTTATCAAAAGAAAACAATTCTAAAATGGAATTCAAAGAAGCAAAAAATAAATTCGTTCAAACATGGGGAGCTTTAGGTTCTCAATGGGGAATTAATAAAACCATGGCTCAGATTCATGCTTTATTAATGGTTTCCAACGAAGCAGTTTCTATGGAAGACATTATGGACGAATTACAGATTTCTCGTGGAAATGCTAGTATGAATTTGAGAGCTTTGATGGATTGGGGAATTGTTTACAAAGAATATAAAGCAGGAGAAAGAAGAGAGTTTTTTACTGCCGAAAAAGATTTAGACGAATTAGCTTCAAAAATTTCTAGAGAAAGAAGTAAGAGAGAAATCAAACCTGCTCTTAAAATATTAAAAGAAGTCTCTTCGATTGAAGCAAAAGATTCAGCAGAAGAAAAACACTTTGTAGATCAGACTACCAAACTGTATGATTTTGTTTTAAAAGCTGATAATATGCTCGATAAAATAACCGAATTTAATGAAAACTGGCTAGGGCGTTTGGTTCTAAAAATTATGAAGTAAAAAAATTTAATCAAAACTTTCATTTTTTTCTGAAAGTTTAAAACAATCAATAACTATGAGTTTCTTAAACGCAATATGGAAAAATTTAACACTAATTAATTATGAAATTGATGCTCAAATATTAGAAAATTATCTTCCTACTGGAACAGAATTAGATATCTGGAATGACAAATGTTATGTCAGTTTAGTAGGTTTTATGTTTAAAGAAACAAAAATATTAGGTCTTAAAATTCCATTTCATATTGATTTTGAAGAAGTAAATCTTCGGTTTTATGTAAAACGCTTTGAAAATGGAGAATGGAAACGCGGTGTTGTTTTTATAAAAGAAATTGTCCCTAAAAGAGCCATCACTTTTATCGCGAACAGCTTGTATCGTGAACATTATGAAACTCGAAAAATGAGACATAAAATCATTGAAAATGAAGACACAAAAACATTTATTTATCAATGGAAAGTGGATAGAAAATGGAATACAATTAAATTAGAAACTCAAAAAGAATTTAAAGAAATCATGGTAGATTCTGAAGCTGAGTTTATAACAGAACATTATTTTGGTTATACAAAATATAACAATAATACCACTTTTGAATATGAAGTTAAACATCCAAGATGGGAACAATTAGAAGTCGAAAACTTCATGCTAAAAGTTGATTTTCAAAAAAATTACGGAGATGATTTTGCTGTTTTACAAAACGCAAAACCGATATCTGTTTTCTTAGCTAATGGTTCTAAAATAAAAGTCGAAAATAAAAAAACGATACATCATGAACATCAATCTTAACATCATCGGATATTTCATTTACCTCACCATAACGATTTTAATCATTATAAAAGTTGGAAAAATATGCTATAAAAACGGAAATGTTTATGTCGCCGAACTGATTCCGAATCATGAAGCAGTTTGTCAAAAAATCAATCAGGTTTTATTAATGGCTTATTATCTTTTAAACATTGGCTATTGCGCAATGACATTGATTTCATGGGAAAAAATTCTTTCAGTAAATCATCTCATAGAAGTTATTGCTATAAAGACAGCCATTATTATTTTCATTATTTCAACATTGCATTACACAAACATTATAATACTAACCAAATACATTCACAAATTAATTAAATAACATTTTAATACTTATAATTATGGAAACTACAAAAACTTTAATCGGTTATGCAATTTATTTACCAATAGCTTTATTCTTGACTTACTATGTTTCAAGAACACTTTTCAAAAACAGTAAAGTCTATATGCTCGATATTTTTAAAGGCCGTGAAGAAATTGCAGATGCTACTAACAAACTTTTCGAAACTGGATTTTATCTACTTAATCTGGGATTTGCTTTAATGATTTTAGAGCTAAATATGTACGAGGACAGTTATCAACTTTTGATAGAACAATTAAGCTATAAAATTGGAGGCTTTACTATTTATTTAGGTATAATGTTATTTCTAAATTTATACTTTTTCTTTAGAGGAAAAAGAAAAGCTAAAGAAACACTGTCTGTAGTTGAAGCTTAATTACCTAACGAAACCTAACAGGTTTTAAAATCTGTTAGGTTTAACACTTAACAAAATGAACAAACTTATTATCGCCGCAGGAACAGGTTTTTTAGGTCAAAGCTTACTAAATCATTTTAAAGATAAATTCGACGAAATTGTAATTCTTACCAGAGGAAATAACAAATCCTGTGGTACTATAAAGTGCGTCAATTGGGACGCGAAAACTTTGTCAGGCTGGGAAAACGAATTAGAAAATGCTTCTGTTTTAATAAACCTCACTGGAAAATCAGTTGATTGCCGCTACACAAAGAAAAACAAAAAGGAAATTTTACTATCTCGAATAGAAAGCACGAAGGTTTTAAATCAAGCCGTATTAAATTGCGTAAATCCTCCAAAACATTGGCTGAATTCGTCAACTTCAACTATTTATCGTTTTTCTTTAGACAAAGAAATGGATGAAATTGATGGCGAAATTGGAAATGATTTTTCTATGAATGTTGCTCAGTCCTGGGAAAAATCATTTTTTAAAATAGAAACTCCAAATACCTTAAAAACGGCTTTACGAACTTCTATTGTTTTAGGTAAAAATGGAGGAGCACTTATTCCACTAAAAAATTTAGCAAAATTTGGATTCGGTGGAAAACAAGGAAAAGGGAATCAATTTGTAAGTTGGATTCATGAAGTTGATTTTGCACGAGCTATTGATTTTATAATCGAAAAACAAATGACAGGAGTTGTGAATCTTGTTTCTCCAAAACCAATTGCTAATAAGAATTTCATGGCATTATTACGAAAAGCTGTTGGTGTTCCATTTGGAATTCCTTTAAGTGAACCTTTATTAAAATTGGGCTCTATATTTATTAGAACTCAGGCAGAATTAGTTTTAAAAAGCAGAAATGTAATTCCGAAACGATTACAGAAAAATGGATTTCAATTTGAATTCGATACTTTAGAAAAGGCATTGAAAAATCTAATTTAATATGACAACAATAAACCAGTCACAAAATAAAAGCCTCAAAACAAATCGTTTTTGACACCGCAAGAGATATTGATTTTCATCAAAAATCCGCGAGTAAAACGAAAGAAAAAGCAATTGCAGGAGTAACTTCAGGTTTAATCAATTATAACGAAACTGTAACTTGGAGAGGCAAACATTTCGGCTTTTATTTAACTCACAAAAGTCGAATGACCGCAATGGATTTGTATGACTATTTTGTAGATGAAATGGAAGAAGGGAAATTTAAAACCTTCAAACATGAACATTTTTTTGGCGAAGAAAACGGATTTACAATTATGACAGATGAATTGCAATATGAAACTCCATTTGATGTTTTTGGAAAGTTATTTGATGTTTTATTTTTGAAAAAGCACTTAACACAATTTCTTTTGCTTAGAAACAAAATTCTAAAAGAAACTGCTGAAAACAGTTAGAAATTACTCTGAAAAACGATCATCAGCCACCAAAAAATAGGCACAGATTCTACCCAAACATAAGTATAATATTTCGATCGGCTTGTATTAGCAAATATGATGAACAAACATAATATTATTACCATTATAATATTAATGAAAAGGTCACTATAATTAAATGTTGAAATCAAAAACTCTAATAAACAAAATGGAATCAATAGTAACAAACCTAAAATTTTCGTTCGCTTCACTCCTATCTTTTGTGGTACTGTTTGTAAGTACGGGTCGTCTTTTGCTAGATCAATAATTTCGAAAACAAGAATCATTACAAAAAACAAAATAAATCGTTGGATACATTTTATAAAAAAATCTGAAGAAAACGGAATCTCTGCATTAATTAATGGCAAAACCAAGGTTGCTCCTACCCAACAAATAGCTACTATATAAATCTTAACTCCTGCCCAGTTTCTGGCATTTCTCCTATTTGGAAAAAAAGGAAGTGTGTACAATGCCGTTAAAGCCAAAATTCCAAACGAAACAATTTGAGTAATTCGTTTTAGTTGAAAAAAATAATAACCAACCAGAATAAATGAAACCAAACTCAAAAGAGCGATGAATTTTAATGGACTTCCTACAGGATATTTTTTCACCCGAACCAATGCATCATATTTAACAAAATTATACCCTACAATTGTTCCAAAAAAAGCGAACAAAGCCATTGATTCATCATACTGAATATGAAACACATGAAATGTAATTTGTACCATTGCATAACATAACAAAGCTGTATGAATACTACAGTTCAAGTAAAAATCTAATAGCTGCTTCAATACTTTCATCCCTTAAATCTAATCAATTATTAACAAATCAACTCTTTAGTTATAAATTTCACAAAAATTGACGTTAAAAATACCCAATAAATTATTAATAATACTTAATTTTGCGCCACAAAAAAACAACACATTTACTATAAAATGTAACAAACCCTGTATAATCTTGATTTCAATGAAGATATACTTTGCAAATTACATTTCTTTTTTAAAAAATAGATAGCTACAAATGAGAACAGATGCTTTTGCTTTAAGACACATTGGTCCAAGAGAAACAGATCTTCAACACATGTTACAAACCATTGGAGTTGAATCGATCGAACAACTTGTTTACGAAACCCTTCCAGACGACATTCGTTTAAAAGCACCTTTGAATTTAGATCCTGCAATGACGGAATACGAATTTGCAAATCATATTCAGGAATTAGGAAAGAAAAATAAAGTATTCAAATCCTATATTGGTTTGGGTTATCATCCAACTATCGTTCCGGCTCCAATTCAAAGAAATATCTTCGAAAATCCAGGATGGTATACGGCTTATACACCTTACCAAGCTGAAATTGCACAAGGTCGTCTTGAAGCTATTTTAAATTTCCAAACTACTGTTATCGAATTATCAGGAATGGAAATCGCTAATGCTTCTTTATTAGATGAAGGAACTGCGGCAGCTGAAGCTATGGCTTTATTATTTGATGTTCGTACACGTGATCAAAAGAAAAACAACATAAATAAATTCTTCGTTTCTGAAGAAATTTTACCACAAACTTTATCAATATTACAAACACGTTCAACTCCTATTGGAATTGAATTAGTGGTTGGTAACCATGAAACTTTTGATTTTTCAAATGAGTTCTTTGGTGCTATTTTACAATATCCAGGAAAGTATGGTCAGGTACACGATTATAGCGCTTTTGTTGCTAAAGCAAAAGAAAATGAAATAAAAGTAGCTTTTGCTGCTGATATTTTATCATTAGCGACATTAACTTCTCCAGGAGAAATGGGAGCAGCTGTAGTGGTTGGAACTTCACAACGTTTTGGTGTACCAATGGGTTATGGTGGTCCTCACGCTGCATTTTTTGCAACTAAAGACGAATACAAACGATCTATGCCAGGTCGTATTATTGGAGTTTCGATTGATGTAAATGGAAACCGTGCTTTACGTATGGCTTTAGGAACTCGTGAGCAACACATTAAACGTGAAAAAGCAACTTCAAATATTTGTACTGCTCAGGTTTTACTAGCGGTTATGGCTGGAATGTACGCGGTTTACCACGGACCAAAAGGATTACAATATATTGCAAATAAAGTTCACGCATCTGCAGTTACTACTGCTGAAGCTTTAAACAAATTAGGGGTTTACCAAACAAATACTGCTTACTTTGATACTATCTTAGTAAAAGCTGATGCTCAAAAAGTAAAAGTTATCGCAGAGAAAAACGAAGTAAACTTCTTCTATCCTGATGCTGATTCAATTTCGATTTCATTAAACGAAACAACTTCAATTAATGACATCAACCAAATTATTGTCATTTTTGCTGAAGCTTTAGGAAAAGAAACTTTTACTGTTTCTGAATTAAGTACTGCAAGCCAATTACCTGCTTCATTAGAAAGAACTTCATCTTTCTTAACGCATGATGTATTCAACAATCATCATTCAGAAAGTCAGATAATGCGTTACATCAAAAAATTAGAGCGTAAAGATTTATCATTGAATCATTCGATGATTTCATTAGGTTCTTGTACTATGAAATTAAACGCTGCTTCAGAAATGCTTCCTTTATCAATGCCAAATTGGAATAGCATTCACCCTTTTGCACCAGTAGAGCAAGCTGAAGGTTATATCACGATGCTTAAAAAATTAGAAGAGCAATTAAATGTAATTACTGGATTTACAGGAACAACATTACAGCCTAACTCTGGCGCTCAAGGAGAGTATGCAGGTTTAATGGCTATTCGTGCTTATCACTTGTCAAGAGGTGATAGCCACCGTAATGTATGTTTAATTCCTTCATCAGCTCACGGAACCAATCCTGCTTCTGCAGCTATGGCCGGAATGAAAATCATCGTTACTAAAACTACTCCAGAAGGAAATATTGATGTAGAAGATTTAAGAGAAAAAGCAATTGAACATAAAGATGATTTATCTTGTTTAATGGTAACGTATCCTTCTACTCACGGAGTTTTTGAATCTTCAATTATTGAAATCACAAAATTGATCCACGATAATGGCGGATTAGTATATATGGATGGTGCCAATATGAACGCTCAAGTTGGTTTAACAAATCCAGCTACAATTGGTGCTGACGTTTGTCACTTAAACTTACACAAAACATTCGCTATTCCTCATGGTGGTGGTGGACCTGGAGTTGGACCAATCTGTGTGAACGAAAAATTAGTTCCTTTTTTACCAACAAACCCAATCTTAAAAGTAGGTGGAGAACAAGCTATTACAGCTATTTCATCTGCGCCTTATGGATCTGCTTTAGTTTGTTTAATTTCTTACGGTTACATCACAATGATGGGCGCTGAAGGATTAAAAAGTGCTACTGAACATGCAATTTTGAATGCGAACTACATGAAAGCTCGTTTTGAAGGACACTACCCAATTCTTTATACTGGAGAATGCGGAAGAGCAGCTCACGAAATGATTTTAGATTGTCGTTCGTTTAAAGAAAATGGAATTGAAGTTGGTGATATCGCTAAGCGTTTGATGGATTACGGTTTCCACGCTCCTACTGTTTCTTTCCCTGTAGCGGGAACTTTAATGATTGAGCCAACTGAATCTGAAGATTTAGCAGAGTTAGATCGTTTTTGTGACGCTCTTATTTCAATTAGAAAAGAGATTGAAGCTTCAACAACCGATGATAAAAACAATGTATTAAAAAATGCACCTCATACATTGGCAATGTTAACTACTGATAATTGGGTTTTCCCTTACTCTAGAGAAAAAGCAGCTTATCCATTAGAATACATAGCTGAAAATAAATTTTGGCCATCAGTTCGTCGTGTAGATGATGCATATGGTGACAGAAATTTAGTTTGTAGTTGTGCTCCTATTGAGGCTTACATGGAAAGCTAAAATATAAAAACTCAACATTAAAAAATGCCTCGGAACTATTTCGAGGCATTTTTTATTCAATCAAATAAAATTAATAGATATTTTAATAATCAAAAACATATATTTGAAATAGAATATAAACAGATTAAATACAAATCATCCTAAATTATTTTACACTTAAAAATATGGAAATTAAATTAAATTGTTCTGACTATACAGCTAAACTTAATATAAAAGAAGCAATTAAAAATATTTTTGATTTCAATTTTGGGACTTCATTAACTGAACTTATTCAGATTGATAATTCAAAAGAAATGAAAGCTTTTTTACTTTTATTCAACACTTTTAAAGCAACCAATCTTGAACTTAAAAAAAAATTAGGACAAGAAATTCTTGATAAAACTGAAAATTTATCTATTATAACGAACCAATTTGAAATCAATATTAAAAACTATTTTGAACAAGAAATTACTATTACAAAAGATTTCTTTGAAGACATAATAAAACATAATCCTGAATATTTAAAACAATCTTTTAAATTATTTAAACAGAATTTAAATCTATTACAAATTTATTTACCTGAAAATTTTGAATATGAATATTATACTGCTTACAGAAATAATCTTCAAAATGAATTTCAAGAAAATAAAGATTCTTATATGGAATTAGTTGAGTTTTTTGAAAATCCAATTCATGATCAAAATATAAACTTTGATAAAATCTTAAATTACTATAAAAAAATTAAAGATTTCTATACAAACCCATTACAACCTGATATTGAAGAATCAAATGAATCATTAAAAGATTTATATATTGACCCCTATTTTAAAATTTACAAGAACAACACTGATATCAGAGTAGAAGATAATTTTGATGATTTTGAAAGTCCAAAAACAGAAATCTCAATACATGATTTTTTAAGCGACTACTTTTTAAAAGGAATTCAACATCCTGATTTAAAAACAAATTATAATATGTTGTTTTTGTTAGGTCAACCTGGACAAGGTAAAACATCATTCTGTTACAAACTTATTTATGAATATTTAGAAAGTTGCCAAGGATTACCTAATATACCTATTTATTTTGTAAAAATCAGAGACTTAATATCTAAAGACTTCATAGACAGCACTTTTAATACTGTAAACAAGTATTTAACACAAAATATAAATTTTGAAGAAGATAACTGTATTCTACTTTTAGATGGTTTGGATGAGGCGTATATGGCAGGTGGTTTAAACGATATGGACTTGAAAAATCTTTATGATCGTTTAAATAAAACCACACAGCAAAACACTAACTTAAAAATAATACTCACATCAAGACTAAATTATTTAAAGATAAATGAACCTTGTTTAGACAAATCATTAGTCTGTCAGTTGGATGTTTTAAACGATAATCAGATTTCCACATACGCGCAAAAATTTAAAAAATTCTACCCGAACAATAAATTTTTAAATAAAATCAGTAATATTTTAACTGAAAAAAAATATGTACATATTAAAGAACTTTTACAACAAGCAGTCTTAATATACTTCATTGCCATAGCAGACATTGACATTGAAGAAAAAGACTCTCGAGCAAATATTTATGACAAAATTTTTGATTCACTTGCAAAAAGAAGTTGGGATAAACAAAGAGGACAACTAGATTACATTAAACCAAAAGTAAAAGAAGATTACAAACTTTATACAAAATATTTAAAAGCTTATATTAGAAACATTGCGTTTGAAATTTACCAATCTCCTAACCTATATATTACTTTAGATAAATTATCAGACTTACAATCAACTAAACAATTTATTAAAAGATGCTTTAATGAAGACTTGTCTAAATCTAAAGAAGACATCAAGGAAATTAACAAATATCTATTAATTAGTTTTTACTTTCAAGAAGCTAAAAATAATAAAACAACAGAAACTGCTATTGAGTTTTTCCATAATTCTCTTTGGGAATATCTGACAGCTGAATATATTTGGGAAGAGAATAAAAATTTACTATTAAAAAAAGAATTAGATGATGAAGACGAATATGAAAATGTATCTAAAGAAGTTTACTTTGATTTATTAGATCGATTAGTTGGACAAAAGGAATTCAGTTACTCAATAAGAAACAATTTAGTAAACATCCTTGAAAATGAAAATGATGAAATTAAGAAAGCTATTTTTAATCAGTCCATAAAAATATTCTATAAATTATCTGAAGATGATTTCTTATTAGAATATTCAAATAAAGATAATAGCCTAACTTCATTGGAAAAATCAGTTTCGATATTCAACCTATTTTGGATTATTATAAGTTCATCAAAAAAGAACTTTAAATATCAAATAAAAACGAATACAAATATAAATCGATTCTTATTTTCCTTATCAGAAATAAATATATTTAATCATAATCTTAGTTATATTGATTTTGAAGAAGACTTACATTTTCTACATGAATTAATACATGAACAGATTGATAATGTAAATTTCAATGAGGTTGAAGAGTTAAAATATCTAATTGAAAATGATTTTATAAATACAAATTTTAATTGTTGTGGAATTTCATATTGTATTATAAGAAATAACAAATTCGTTAATGTCAATTTTACTGAATGCTCTTTTTATAAAATTAATTTTTTCGAAAATAATACATTCATAAATGTAAAATTTAATGATGTCCAAGTTTTTACAGAAGATTGGTTAGAAGATTTAAATCAAGAAAATGAAGTTGATGATTTTACTAAAAATAATCATATTATAGAAGTCGTTTATGAAAAATCTTTTAAAGACGTTGTGGAAACTAAATACTTTGTAAGATATACTGGCGAATAACTTTTTTTCTGTTAGTAGAGCTGATGATGCTTTTGGAGATAGAAACTTAGTTTGCAGCTGTGCTCCTATTGAAGCTTACATGGAAAGCTAGAAAAATTTAATAAAATAAAGTAAAAAGCCTCGATATTTCGGGGCTTTTTTATTACACTTGTATTATCAAACCAAATCCTATAAAATAGTTGAAAAGATTAATCCGATTCTTGTTTATATTTTTACTTATTAGCAAGTCTTACTCCCAAACTCATCTAAATTATACTCCTCAAAATATTGATTCTTTAAAAAATTATCTTACCACAATGTCTAATAAAAAGGCAGGTAATTTTGAAATTAAAAAACAAAAGCTGGTCAAAGAAATACTTCTTGAGAGAAAAACTTCATTTTTAAAAGAAGTAAAGGACAGTACGTTTATATTTGACAAAACGATTCAGCAATCAATAAAAACAATTCTTTCCAAAATATATCTTTCAAATCCTCAAATCAATCATGATGACTTTTATTTTTTTATAAATAAATCGATGATTCCAAATGCGGCTTGTTATGGAAACGGCACCTTTTCCATTAATCTTGGCTTGTTTACATTAATTGAAAATGATGACGAACTGGCATTTATAATTTGCCATGAGTTGGCACATCATATATTAAAGCATAATGACAAATCTATCAATGAATACATAGATACGTATAACTCAAAAGAAACCAAACATTCAATAAATAAAGCAGCTAATCAAACATACGGGCGTAGAGCAGCTGTTTCTGCACTATTAAAAGATCTTGAATATAATTTCATGAAACAAAGCAGAGGCGCTGAAATTCAGGCTGACTCTTTAGGTTTTGTTCTATTTAATAAAACCGATTATAATAAACAAGCTTCGGTTAATGCTCTTAAAAAATTAGATTTATCTAATACAATGTTTTTTAAGACTCATGCAGATCTAAAACAAAATTTTGATTTTAAGGAATATCCCTTTAAAGAAGTTTGGCTTAGTGCTGATGAAAAATTATTCAATATTACAGAAAGTGCCAATGATTTAAAATTCAATAAAGACTCTCTGAAAACACATCCTGACATCCCACTTAGGATTGAAAATTTAAATACAAATTTTAAATTCACCTCAACAAGTCCAAATACTTCAGAATTGAGTAAACTGCAAAAAAAAGCTTTAGAGAACAGTGTGAAAATTTATTTTGATGACCTCAGATTGGACTTAGCGCTATACCAATTATTATCCCTGCATGAAAAAAACGAAATTTCGGAATCAGAATTCTGTATTTCAATAGCTTACCTGTTTAAAAAAGTCTATTTATTAAAAGAAAAACACACCTTTGGGAAATATGTAGAAGGAGTCAATCCGTTTTCCGAAGAAAAAAACATTAATGAAATACGATCGTTTTTAAACAATTTAGAATTGAAAAACATTCGAAAAATAGGCTACTATTTTTGTCTCGAAAATGAATCAAAAATTAAGGACAGTGTCGCTTTTCAGGATTCATTCAATTTCTTTAAAAATCTAAACCAAAATTAATATAAATTTAAATCAATTCCCCCTAATGAAAAAAATTACTTGTTTACTTTTAATGTCTCTTGCCGCAAATCTAGCTGTCGCACAGACAAAAAAAATCAACGAAGTTAATACCTTCGTATCTAAAAATTCTGGAGTGATCTACAATAAAGAAAAAGATGTAGATGGATATTATTTCTTTTATGAAGTTGACAAACTTAAAAAAGGAGATCGCGAATTTGCAATTCAAATACTAGACAACAATTTAGTTGAAGTTGCAAAAAAAACGTACGTAAATAACAAGAATACCTTTTTAATGAAAAGCAGCTTTAATAACCAAGCTATGATGTTTGCTTTAGCCAATTATAAAGAAAAAAAAATCAATTTACTTACCTTCGATAAAAAAGCAGAACAAAGCGCATCGATAGATATTCCTTTGGAAAGCAAAGAAATAAAATGGATTGAATTGATGAAAGCTTCGGGCGATTTCAATATTCTTTTCCCAGTTAATAATAAAGGTTTTTTATTTAACAAAGTTGCCGATAATAAAAAAATAGGATATTCTTTAAAATACTACCCAACAGATGGAGGGAAATCTTGGGAATTTAATTCTCCTGTAGATTCACAAGAAATCTTGATGATCAATCCAATCGAAGTAAATGAAAGCGTAGTTGTAGCTTTAGAATTTTCACGTAGCAGTGCTTTCTCAAGAAAAGTTACCATAAAAACACTTGTAATAGACGCAAATACTGGTAAACTTCTATTTGATAGAGAATACAGTAAAGACCAAAAACCAAGAATGATATCGAATGCTTACATAAACAATAATAACGCAGTAGTATTATTGGGCGAGTATTTTAAAGAAGGTGATAATATTTTTGATGATCAAAGTCTAGGTCTTTTTTCGGAAGAAATTAACTTATCTGGACAGACTAATAAAGAAGTTCTAGTAAGTTGGAAAGATGATGTAAGTAAATTTTACAAACCTCAAAATGGAGACAAAGAAATTGGTCATATTTATTTTCATAGTATCGTAAAAACTGCAGCAGGTGATATCTATGCGATAGGAGAAAAATACAAGAAAACTGCAAGTGCAAGCGGTATTGCAATGGCTGTCTTAAGTAGAGGACAATCTGCTACAACGCAATTAACAATAACAGATGCAGTAGCTTTTAAATTTGATAGTGACTTTAAATTAAAAGACATCAAAGTTTTTGAAAAAGGAAAATCAAGAGTTCCTTGTCTAACCGATTTTGGAAGCCCACAGCTTAATGCAAATGCATTAAAAAATCAAGGTGCTTTTGACTTTGTCTTTACACAAATCGACAAAAAGAACGATCGTTTTTATTCTTGTTTTGTAGATTACGAAAGACTTTCAGGTGAGAAAAACAAATTTGCTTTTAAAACAATTATTTATGATGAAGGTGCACTCTCTCAAGATAAAATCTATTTATCTAATGAAGATACCGATTTTAGAGTATTGGCAGGAAAAGTAGGCTATGTAGCTCTAATTGAATACAATAAAAAAGACAAAGCAATTAATCTACACTTAGAAAAACTAAATATTAAATAATACCTTAATTGAATACAATAAGATTCATATCTCAAAAATAAATTCTGATAAAATCATGTGAATACTTTTGGAAGCAGAACTAGTATGCAGCTGTACTCCAACTGGAACTTACATCGAAAACTAAAATTTATATTTTAAAAAGAAAAGAAGCCGTCTCAAACTAATATTGTGACGGCTTCTTTATATAAATTAATTATTTGAGGTCTATTTAATGAGTCTCAAAAAACAATTATCAAGATCTTGCATTGTTTTGAAACAATTTCTAGAAATTAATCCAACCCCTCCAGGAATCCAGTATGAGCACTTTTAAGAGCAAAATTAGAATCATACAATAAAGGCCAATCGTTTCCTACGTGATTTAAATCTGTGCTATAAGGAATCCAAGATTCATCATCTTTCATCCCCCAGATTGTTAAGGCATATTTGTTTGCCGCAGGAATTGCATTATATATTTTGACAATCTCTTTATATTTTTCTTTTTGAGCCAGTCTTCTTTCATTGGTAAAAGAGGTAATGTCATTTGTTGGATTTACTTGAATATCCAACTCAGAAATATGAATTTTTAAACCTTTAGCGACAGCTCTATTAATATCCGTTTCTATTTGGATTTTGGTTGGATTTAAATAAGTGTTGTGCATTTGATAACCTACTCCATCAATAAGATTACTTGTTTTTAAATCATCTATTATTGAGAACATTTTATTCTGTTTAGGAATATTTGTTGAAGTAGCATAATCATTATAAAATAATAATAAATTTTTATCACCTGCCGCATTTGCAGCATCTCTAGCCCATTGAAAGCAATCTTTAACATAGTTTGGCCCCATTCGCTGAAGGAAAATAGTATTTCTCAACTCTCCTGTGTTGTCGTCAACTGCTTCATTAACTACATCCCAAGATTTTACTTTTCCTGCGTAATGAGTAACAACATCGGTAATGTATTTTTTTACTTCGGCAGCAAATTGTACATCAGTTCCAGAAAAATTAGTTAACCACGTTGGTACTGCATTATGCCAAACCAAAGCATGACCGTGTACATTGATGCCATTAGCATTTCCGTAAGCAACAATTTTATCTGCCGCAGTCCAGTTGTAAACGCCACTTGCTGTAGAAATTGGATTCATTTTCATTTCATATTCCGCAGAAATGCTACTAAATTCATTTTTTAATATTGCATCATATTTACTTCCATTCACTAATTGGTCGGCCTTCACTGCCATACCAACAAAAAACGGATTTGCTAATTTATTTGCCTTAACTTTTAAAAAAGTAGGGTCTTCAGGAATAGTACTACTACCTGTAGTAATAACACTAATTACATTTGAATAACCCGAAATTTGTGAGTCATTTTTGGCTCTAACTCTATAAAAATATTGAGTCCCACCATTTAAACCAACTACAATTTCATTTAAATCCGTTACTTCTTTTGAATTGTAATTTTCTACAAAAGTTGTAAAATCACCACTTATAGAAACATCTAAAAGATAGCTCTGGGATTTGGAAACATAATTCCATTTGGCTTTAAAACCTGCATCATTAACATCTTTTGCTGCATTTGCAATAGGTGTTTCTAAATTACTAGCAGCTGCGTTATCTTCACTTGAACAAGAATTCAACATGAAGAAAATGCTAGAAAAAATTATTAAAATTTTATTTTTCATATTATTATTTCTTATAGTAGATTATTCATACTAATGAGAATAATCTATCTAATTATTTACCTAAATATTTTTAAGATTATGTGATTTACTTTTTATAAAAGGTTGCTGTGTGACAACAACCTTTTAAATCAATCCGTTTATTTATAACGAACCTTAATGTTATCGTATTTTATTACACTAGGATTTGGTGTATCTCCCTGAGCGATACCAACTTTAATTTCATTAACTTTAGTAGCATCCAATGCCGCAGCTGAATTGGCCCCAAACCCATAATTATCTTTAAAATCAGAAAGTAATATAGTCTTAGTAGACCAATTTACATCTGTTACTTTGAAGTTATAACCATAGTTTACATTATCAATAGTATTCAATTGAATGGCAAACTGGGCTCCTACAACATTTGCACTCACATCAATTTCTATAAAAGTTTTTGTAGCATCAGTATTTGAATTACTTAAAAAACTAGCTCCACCACCAGCACTACTACCATTGTAACCATTGACAGTTGATCCAGTCCAAGTAAGCGTTGCATAATTACCTGTTGGTCCGCCAGCAGTAGTTGCATTAAAAGAATCTATATCACCATAAGCACTCCAAGATTCTCGGACACCACCTCCATCAAAATTAGAAACAATAACTATTAGCGGAGGTTTTTCAAATTCTATTACTTTTTTTGCTGTACCGCCTGGAGTAGTAATGATCAACTCTGACCCTGAAACCGCATCAGACGGTAAACCAATAATAATTGAAGAAGATGAATTTACAGAATAACTGATTGTTTTTCCTCCTAATGTTACCGAAGAAACATTATAAAACCAAGTGCCTTCGATCGCTAGAGGGAAACCAGGAGTTGCTACAGCTGGAACCGTTTTTGCAATAGTTGGAGTAGGCTGTAAAATCTCAATATCTTTAGTAACCGAACCAGTCGCAGTTACAAATGTGATTGGTTGTACTCCAAATCTACTTCCTAGTTTATCATCAAAAGGAATAGTAAAAATAAACGCTTTGTCTGAATTATAGGTAGGATTAAAACTGATATCAATTTTATTATCAAGAGTGATTTTTTTTAATCCAGACAAACCTTCACCTTCTACTCTAATTTTATTGAGAGGGAAGGCCTGATTAAGTAAGTCTCCTGGTTCAGCAACCATTGCTTCTACATTTGTAGTAACTACATCGTCATTTTGACAAGCCGTAAAAGCAGCTAAAGTCAAAAGAAACATAATGCTATATTTTATTTTATTTATCATAGTATAAAAATTAATTGAAGTTAAAAGGAACTGGTGGTTCTAACAATGATGGATTAGTATCAATTGCAGATTGTGGCAATGGCAATTCAAAATAATCGCTAGTTGGAGTTATCTTTCTAGAAACTAAAACTGTTCTGTCATCATCAGAATAAAAGCCAACTTCCTGTTGCGAAATAATTGCTGTTGCTTCTGCCAAACCACGACGTTTTAAGTCGAAGAAATATTGTCCTTCAAGTGCAAATTCAATTCGTCTTTCATTAAACAACTCGTCTCTTGTAAGTATTGTTTTAGTTGGTAATCCTGCTCTGGTTCTAACTTGATTGAAGGCATCTAATGCTGATATATCGGATGTAGAATTTCCTCCTCCTAAAATAGCCTCGGCATGCATTAATAAAATATCAGAATATCTTAATATAATTGTGTTTTGTGATGTTCTCATAAAAAACACATCGTTTCTTTCTGCAGCAGAACCCACAATATACTTCCTGAAATTTGCTCCTGTAGAAGATAGTATTTTTTTATACTTGAAACCCCCTTGTTTTTTTAACAATTCTGGATAAAAGTCCCCATCAGTCATGATAGTACTCTTCTTTCTGCTATCGTTTGCTTCAAATCCACTTTGCAATGAGATAGAAGGCAGGTAAACTCCCCATCCGTCACCACCGCCAGTTATTCCAGTACCATTGGGAACTATATACGCCTGATTTGTGTTTTGAGTTCCCCATTCTGTAGCAATCGCTTTCCATTGCAGCGCAAACATACTTTCTGCACTATTATCGTTTTCCGGACTGCTAAACATATCTCCGTATTGCTCAATTAGTGAATATTGTTTTCCCATAATTTCCTGGGTCAAACTCGCACACTCTGCATATTCATGTAGCGTTAAATGTACTTTTGCGAGAATGCCCTTGGCTACCGTTTGGTTAACATATCCTTTCTTTGCCGACGTTTCAGGTAAATTTGCTGCTGCGTATTCTAAATCTTGTTTGATGAATTTATAAATATCCTCAACAAGATTTCTTTTTGGCTGCGGTGCAGATCCCGCTTTGGCAACAATAGGAACTGCTCCAAAAGTTCTTACCAAATAGAAATAAGCATTTGCTCTCATAAATCGAGATATTGCTATCGAATTTTTGTATGCTGCTTCCGGTAATTCACTTTTTCTGTCTTCAACCAAACTCATTAAATTATTTGCTTGATCTACTACTGAGAATAAAGAAATATATCCTTCTGTTAAAATTGGGTTTTGTGATGTTACTTGTGCATTTAAAAATTGTGCATAAGCACCATCAAATGTAAAAGCATTACCGGCATACATATCTCCAACGGCAATTAAGAATTTATCATTAAAAGTAAACCAAGGCTTAAAATACAAACTTTCGGCGATTCCATCAAAAGCTGTAACTCCTTCTGGTAAATCAGCGGGTGTCAATTGATTTTCAGATGGTGCATCCAAAAATTCATCTGAACAGGAAAATAAAGACAGTAATGGTATCAGCATTGCTATCATAAAAAGTTTAAAATGTTTTTGCATAACTATTATTTTTTATTTTAACGACTATTAATCATTAAGTTAAATACTATTTTATTAAAATTTTAGAATTTTAAATCTACCCCTAGAGAAATAGTTCTTGGTACAGGATATCTTCCTAAATCAATACCACTCAGTGTTATATTTTGATCTAAATTTCCTAGAGCTGGATCAAATCCAGAATATTTGGTAAACGTATATAGGTTTTGCACATTCGTATAGAATCTAACATTTGAGAAGATAGAATTTTTGAATATTTCAGTTGGCAAATCATAACTTAGTGAAACATTTTGAATTCTTAGATAAGAACCATCTTCAACAAATCTGTTAGAAATTCTTCCATTCCCATTAGGATCTGTAAGTGTAATTCTTGGTACATTTGTATTTTCGTTTACTCCTACTTCAAATGCGTTTAACGACTCAGTACTTACGTTTGCGTATCGATCTCCAAATCCTGGATAAATACCATCAGTATAATGACGTGTAAAATTGTAGATTTCGTTACCTTGACTTCCTGTTAAAACAATTGATAAGGTTAAGTTTTTGTATTTAAAATTATTCGTAAATGAATAGGTAAAATCAGGAATTGCACTTCCCATAGCAGTTTGATCTTTAGCATCAATTTTTCCATCTCCATTAAGATCCTTAAAACGGATATCACCAATACCTGTGCCTGCCTCTTGAACAGGCCCTGCAGCTAATTCAGCATCATTTTTAAACAATCCATCAGTAATATATCCATAAAATTGTCCAACAGGTTCTCCTTCTGACGTTTTAGTAACGGTATATGAATCAAATTGTACTTTCCCTAATAAATTTTTACCGTTACCTTGAAAACTTTTTAATACATTATCATATTGTGATAGTATAATTGTACTGTCCCATGTAAAATTTTCAGTTACAATGTTTTTTGTATTCAATGTAAATTCTACTCCTTTAGTTTCAATTTCACCAGCGTTTAAATAGTAGCCAAGCGCACTTTGATTGGATTCATCATTGATTTGTTTCGTTAAGAAATCTGAAGAATTCTTGATATAATAGTCAAATGTAAATTTCACTCTATTATTAAGCATATCTAAATCAATACCCGCATTGAAAGATTTAAGTGCCTCCCATTTAATATCTGGATTACCTAAGTTGTCAATTGTAGGAGATGACTCAGCAGGTTCCCCTGGGTTACCAAATGGAGATGGGTTTAAAGTCAGAATTGTTTGATATCTATTTGATATAATATTTTGATTTCCAACTTCACCATAACCCACTCTAAACTTCATATAATTTATGGTATTTGATAAAGGTTCAAAGAATTCTTCATTACTTACTGTCCAACCTCCGGAAAATGATGGGAAATAACCCCATTTATTATTAGGACCGAAGTTAGAAGAAGCATCTGCTCTTAAAGAAGCGGCAAATGAATATCTATCCGAAAAACTATAATTTAATCTCGAAATATAAGAAGTCATAGACCATCTCCCTGAACCATTTCCATTCAAAGCAGTGTCTATATCCCCTAAGTTTAAGTTGGTGAAATTTGAATTTAAATAATCCCCGGTTCTGTAACCGCTTAAATATTCATATTGGCTTTCTTGAGCTTCCTGACCTAATAAAAAAGTGAAGTTGTGTTTCTCTTTAAAAGTTTTATTATACGTCAAATAATTTTTGATACTCCAATAAAAATTTTGATCCTGCTGTTTGAATGATTTGTTTAAAAGCTCTGATACATTTCCTAAAGTATAGGCAGGTGCAAAAGAACTGCTTTTCACAAAATTTAAATCATATCCTAATTCGGATCTAAAAACCAATCCTTTTGTAAGAGTGAAATCAGCAAATAAATTTCCGTTGATTTTATACCTGTCATTTTCTGCATTATTATATTCAGCCATAGCAATTGGGTTAGTTGTCTCATTTGCTGAAGAACCTAAATTAGAAATTGGACCAGCAAAAGAACCATCAACATATCTAACTGGTAATTCTGGAGATTGTCTAAGTGTATTCATTACTAAACCCCCTCTATCATCGTTTCTTACCACTTTTTGATGTGACTTACTTAAGGCAATATTATTACCAATTTTCAACCAGGATTTAACATTAGAATCTATATTTAATCGCATGGACATTCTATTGAAACCTGAATTTAAAACAACTCCATCTTGGTTAAAATAATTTAATGAAGTATAATATCTTGTCCCTTCTTTTTCTCCCGAAAATGACAACTGGTGGTTGTACATCATAGCTGTTCTAAAAAGTTCGTCTTGCCAATCTGTTCCATTCCCTAATAAATCGGGTTTTTGATATTGAAAAGGAATCGGCTCTCCATTTAATGCAAAAATTTTCGCTTGATACTTTGCATATTGTGGTAAGTTTAAAACGTCAACAAAATTTGTTACTTGTTGTGTACCCATATAGGTTTCATAAGCAATCGTCGATTTTCCTTTTTTCCCTTTTTTGGTTGTAATCAAAACAACTCCATTGGCTCCATTGGCCCCATAGATAGCTGTTGAAGAAGCATCTTTTAAAATATCAATAGATTCGATATCAGAGATATTTAAACTGGATAAAGCGGAATTTTTTGTCTGTCCGTTTCCTCCACCCAGTGCACTAAATCCAAAAGAATCATTATTCTTATCTGCAAATATTGGAGTACCATCTATAACATATAATGGTTCGTTGCCATTTATAGAAGTAATACCTCTAATTTGAACACTGATTCCTCCTCCTGGTGTACCTGAGTTTTGAGTTACATTTACACCCGCAGCTTTTCCTACAAGTGCTTGATCGATAGAAGTAAAAGGCTTGTCTTGAATCTCTGAAGCTTTAATAGATGAAATTGCTCCAGTAATATCTTTCTTTTTTGATGTTCCGTATCCAATAACAATTACTTCATTTAAATTTTGAGAAACAGCAACCATAACCACTTTCATCATGGTCTGCGTATTTGCTTCTAAATATAATTTTTTGAATCCCTGATAACTAAAAATTAATTTAGATTTTGGAGCTACGTTGTTTAAAACAAAGCTTCCATCAAAATCGGTAGTGGTACCGTTTTTTGTTCCTTCTTCCATTATAGTTACACCAGACAAAGCAGCTCCCTCTGATGTTACTTTACCTTTAACCGTTTGGGCAAAGAAAAAATTTCCCCACAGTATTACTATAAAAAATAGTAATTTTTTAAATATTCGTTTCTTCATAAAATTTGGTTGGTTTTTGAGTTTTACTAATTAGTTTTTTAAGTTTTTAAAACATTTAACGGTATTGTTATTTCATCTCCTTACTATTTGATGCACCAAAACAATTTGTCAAATATTCTGAAACCAAAGTAGACTCAATGCACCAAATATTCTAAAACATATGAAGCCTATTCTAGAACATTTGATGCAGAAAACATCAAAAACGAGCCATTAACTCACTAAACAATTCTCAGCTATTTAAAAAACTATTAAATTATTATTGAAAAATGTGTCTAAAAAATATTATTTCAGAAAAAAAAGCGGGTATTATTTCGTTAACTAAATTTATTAAATGTAAAAAATGATTATCCCTATTGGGTATATAAATTTTTAGCAAAAAAAAAGACTCCAATTATAAAATTGGAGTCTTTTTGAAGTTAAATGCTTCTTTAAAATAGTATCAAACTGATCTTATTCTTTAGATTTTTTCTCTTGTGTTGGCAAATGCCCATATTTTATTTTATAACATTTGGTAAAATAAGATGGCGATGTAAATCCTACTTTATAACTAATTTCATTAATATTATTATCCCCTTGTTCGATTAACTGTTTTGCTTTTTCTAATCGAACATTTCTAATAAACTCATTTACCGAAACACCTGTTAATACTTTTATTTTTCGGTACAATTGACTTCTACTTAAGAAAACTTTGGAAGACAATAATTCTACACTCAACCTCGAATCACTTATATTTTCATTAATAAAATGTAATGTCTTTTGAATGAATTCATTGTCCAGAGTAGTCGTTTTGTCTTTACCATCTTTTGTTATTCCTGTGTAGAATTTCTTAAACATGATTTGCCTACTTGTGATAAGTTGCGCTAAACTGGATTTTAAAATATCCAACTCAAATGGCTTACTCAAATAAATATCGGCGCCCGAATCTATTCCTTCTAATCTATCTTTGACCATTGCTTTTGCAGATAACATTAATAACGGAATATGACTTGTCTTTAGATCTCCTTTTATATTTTTGCAAAATTGCAAGCCATCCATTACAGGCATAATAACATCAGTAATAATCAAATCTGGTAATTTTTGGATAGCAAGTTCATAACCTATTTTACCATTTTCTGCAACAATAACTTTATAGAGTTTACTTAGTTCGTTTTTCAGATAGTTTCTTAAATCTACATTATCTTCAACAATCAAAACCGTGTATGCTTTTATAACTTCTTCTTCAATTTCATCATCAAACTCATTATTTTTATTCGGTTGAATGAATACTTTGCTTTTATACTTTTCTAACTTATGGGTTTCATTGACTATTTCATTATCATTATAAAAAGATTTACCCAATGGAAATGTAACTGTAAACTTTGTACCTTCTCCAACTTGGCTTTCAACATCTATTTTCCCTTTGTGCAATTCAACAAATTCTTTTACAACTTCAAGGCCTATTCCTGTACTACCATAATAAGCCTTATTTAGGTTATTGACTTGATAGAATCTATCAAAAATTCGTTTCAAATCATTTTTATGAATTCCTGAACCAGTATCTTTAATTGTGATTGAAAATGAAGAAACTTTATTTCCCTCAATGATTAATAAACTATCTGAATCAAATTTTTTAATAGAAACAGTAATAAAACCATTATCTGGAGTAAACTTAAATGCATTTGAAATAATGTTAAAGATTATCTTTTCCACCATTTTGGGGTCAAGCCAATCTACCAATTCATCAACAGTTGATTCAAAACTAATTTCAATATTTCTTGCAATAGCTTCTTCTTCAAAATAACTTATTACCTCTTTTGTAAAGGCTACAACTTCTATTTTTTTAACTTGCAGAAAGATTTTATTAAACTGCAATTTATTAAAATCCATAAGCTCATTGATCAATCTTGAAAGTCTACTAGAACTTTTATGGATTGTATTTAATTTATTATGGATATCAGGAGACAGATTTTTATTTCTTAAAATATCTTCTAAAGGATTAATAATTAACGTTAATGGTGTTCTAAATTCATGAGAAATATTCGTGAAAAATTGTAATTTCTTATTATTTAGTTTCTCTAATTGAATCCTTTTTTCTTTTTCTAAAAATATTGCCTGTTTTGCTTTGAAACGATTTTGATAGATTTTATTTAGATATACAATCAAGAAAACTAAAATTGATGTGTATAATAAATAGGCCCAATAGGTTTTCCACCATGGAGGTAATATTTTTATTTTTAATTCAAGCGGAATAGAATTCCAAGATCCATTGGCTTTTGCTGATTTTACTTTAAAAATATAATTACCAGGTGCCAGATTTGTATAAGTTGCTGTTCTGTTATTCCCTACATAATTCCATTCATTTTCAAAACCTTCAAGATAATAGGCATATTGATTCTTACTAGAATAATTATAGTTAATTCCAACATATTCAATTGTAAAAACAGATTGGGTGTGGTTAAGAATAAGCTCCTTGGTTTGAGAAATTACCTTAGTTAGCGGTGAAGATTCTTCATTTAACGTTATTGATTTGTTGAATAATTTAAAATCACTAAAATATAAACTTGGTGCCTTTTCTGTTCTTTTTATCTGATTGGGATTAAAATAATTAATTCCCTCATAGCTACCAAAATAAAGATCTCCATTTCCATCTTTAAAAACAGCATTGTTGTTAAACTCATTCACAATAAGACCATCGTCTTTATCTAAATTAGTGCTTTTTTTGTTTTTAAAATCAAGTTTAGTAAGACCCAATCCTCCGCTTACCCATAGGCAACCATTATTATCTGAAATTATTGCACGAACCGATTTTTCTTTGAAACCAGGGAAATCATTGTAATTTGAAAATATCTTGGTTTTTTTATTATAACTAAACAAGCCTCCACCATCAGTTCCTATCCATATTGTTTTATCATTTGATTCATAAATCGATAAAATAGTTTGAATACTTTTATGCTTGATTCTGTTTTTAAACATCCCATCACGCATTGAAGTCACTTTGAAACTATTATTGGTTTTTATATTTACGGTATATAAACCTAATGTTGTTCCCACCCAAACCATATCATCCGAATCAACAAAAACTTTACGGATAAAACTTAAATCTAAAGAGCTATCAACAAATGATTTAGAATCGCAGTGTATAAAGCTGTTATTTTTTGGATCATAATAATGCAATCCTTTTATATAAGATCCAATCCAAATTCGTCCATTAGAATCTTCAGAAAAACTAAAAATTCGATTTGATTTTAATCCTAATGTATTTGTGGTATTGTAATTTATAAATCTAGTTGTGCCCTTTTTTAAAAAGTAAACACCTTTATCCCAGCTTGCTAACCAGATATTTTGCTTACTATCTATAAATATGGTTTGAATATCATTCGCATCCAAACCTGAAAAATAATTTTGACTCTTTTTGTTTACATGTATAAACTGCTTATCATTAGGATTAAAAACATCCAATCCTCCTCCTTCGGTACTTATTAATAACTTACCTGTTTTATCTTTTACGACAGCAGTAACTGAGCTTGTTTGTAAAGAATTTTCATTATTTAGAAGGGATTCAATAGCATTAAATTTATTGTTAGGTTTATCAAATACTCCAAGTCCTTTATTGTAATAACCCAACCACAATCTATTTTCCTTGTCTTCAAATAATGACCAAACAGAATTAGATTTTAAACTAAAGTCATTATACTTACTATGCACATATTGTTTGATCATCTCCCCTTCTTGGTTTACAATTAATAAACCTTCATTCTCTGTTCCGCAAATCATGTAATCTTTGCTACTTTGAATTAGAGATAGGATTTTATTTTTGGTAATGCGATAATTTTCATACTGATAATTATCTGTTTCTGGTTTAATTTTCAAAAGACCATCTGAAGTAGTTCCCACCCATATATACCCAAATTTATCTATAGTAAGACTTTCTATTTCATTTAAAATTGGTTCCCTTTTAAATTTATCTTTATAAACCTGCTTTATGTTTCCTCTTGAATCCATCTCGATAAGACCGTGCCCTGTACCAAAATAAATAATCCCTTGCTTGTTTTTTACCGAACAATTTACTTGCAAATCAACTCGATTAAGTAAACTTGGTTTTATTAATGAGGCTTTTAAAGTCTTTAAATTAATTTTAAAAATTCCAAAACCATAAGTTCCCAGTAGTAAATTGTTATTATTATCTTGAATAATAGTCTTTACAGAAATTGGATCATCATATCCTTTTGCAATAACATTTTGAATATTAATTTTAGTAAAATTATCTTGATCTCTATTATACAAACACAAACCTTCATCTGTACCAACCCACAAATTATTTTTTGGATCAACAAAAGTGGAATAAATCAAGTTACTATTTACCGAACCTCTTTTTTTGGGATTATATTCATATGCAAAATAATTTACACCATCATAACGATATAAACCAGCACCATTGGTTCCCACCCACATGAAACCATTTTTATCCTGAACTATAGAAGCAATCGCTCTTTGTGACTTTGTTTCCTGAATGCTTCTAAATTGGTAATTATCAAATTTATATTGCGCTAAAATAGAATTTGCAAAAGCAAAATAGAATACAAGAAAATATTTTATATTTTTCATTTACATTATTTATATAAACTTTATCTGAAAATAAAATTTCTAATTTGACTTATATTCTAAGGAATACTAAAACAATATTAATAAAACTAAATAGAACACTTGCTTTTTCAATATAAATTTCATCATATTGCCAAAAACCCGAGTAGGATTAATAATTTTACAAGGATTAATCGTACTCAGGCTATAAGGTTCTTCTAAAAAAAAAAACGTAACTCTTCTTGCGAATTTATTTTTTAGTTTTTCAACATTTATTTTAGTTCAAATTTGCTAGTAAGTCCATCATTAGAATTCCATCCAACCATCACATTAAAAACTCCTGGTTCTACCAAAAACCTACCTTCGTTATCATAAAAACCAAGCTCTTTATCCGTTAATGTAAATTGAATAGTTTTAGTTTCTCCTTTTTTTAATGCCACTAATTCAAAACCTTTTAATTCTTTCACCGGTCTTACTATACTTGCTGCTACATCATTTAAATATAATTGAACGACTTCTTTACCATCATAATTACCTGTATTTGTAACTTCGACAGATAGTTCAATTACTTCTCCTTTTTTGAAAGTAGTTTTTGCCATTTTTAAATTTTTATAAGCAAAAGAAGTATAGCTCAGTCCAAAGCCGAAAGGATATAAAGGTGTTTTTTCGACATCTGTATAATGCGACCAAAAAACGTTTTTATCTTTATTATTAGGTCTTCCTGTATTATACGAATTATAATAGATTGGACATTGTCCCACATTTCGAGGAAACGACATTGGTAACTTACCACTTGGATTATAATCACCATATAAAACCTGAGCGATTGCATTTCCAGATTGAGTTCCTAACTGCCAAGCTTCAACTATCGCAGGGATATTCTCTGCTGCCCAAGGCAATGCTAGCGGGCGACCATTATTTAAAACCAAAACAATATTAGGATTTACTTTGTAAACTTCCTCCAACAATTGCTGTTGATTTCCTGGTAAACCCAATTCTGTTCTACTACGTCCTTCACCACTTTGAAAACCAATTTCTCCTAGAACCATTACTACAACATCTGCCTCTTTTGCAGCTTTTTTTGCAGCTTCGAAACCAGAATAATCAGTAGTATTAACTTTTACTTCATCAACAAACATTTGTTTATTTGTAGCGACATCTGTACCTTTTTCATAAACTAATGAATTGTTTTTGTATTGCTTCATTCCTTCCAAAACAGATATTGCAGTATCATCATCTGCAGCAATTCTCCAACTTCCCAAAGGGCTGTTTTTATCATTTGCCAAAGCACCTATAAGCGCAATTTTATTTCCGGATTTTTTTAATGGTAATAAGTTTTTTTCATTTTTTAACAAAACAATTGATTTTTTGGCCATATCCAAAACATCCTCATTATTAGCCTTATTACCAACAGTTGATTTTTCTCTAGCTTCATCACAATTTTTATAAGGATTATCAAATAAGCCTAATTCAAATTTGACTCTAAGAATTCTACGAACTGCATCGTTAACAACACTCTCTTTAACTAAACCTTTTTTTACTAATCCAACCAATTCAGCAACATAAATATGTGATTCCATATCCATATCAGAACCTGCAATAGCTGCTTTTGTAGCTGCATCTGCACCATCAGAGGCATAGCCATGTGTAATCATTTCGGCTATAGATGCCCAGTCAGAAACAACAAAGCCTTTAAATCCCCATGCTCCTTTTAAAATATCTCTTTGTAAAAAGCTGTTTCCAGTTGCTGGAATACCATTTAATGTATTAAATGAATTCATAAAGGTACGTGCACCCGCATCTACTGAAGCTTTAAAAGGAGGCAATACACTATTGTATAACTTAGAATTACTCATGTCGACAATGTTATATTCTTTACCTGCTTCAACAAAACCATAAGCAGCAAAATGTTTGGCACAAGCCACAATAGAAGTAGCTGCGCTTAGATCTTCTCCTTGAAAACCACTTATTCTAGCCTTGGCAATTTTGCTTCCTAAATAAGGATCTTCTCCAGCGCCCTCCATGACTCTTCCCCATCTTGCATCATTTGAGATATCTACATTAGGAGCAAAGGTCCAGTTTAATCCAGATGCTGAAGCTTCATCTGCAGCTACACGAGCCGAGTTTTTGATCGCTTCCAAATCCCAACTTGCAGCTTCTGCTAACGGAATAGGACTTAATGTTTTATATCCATGAATAACATCAAAACCAAAAATTAACGGAATTCCCAGACGTGTTTCTTCTACAGCAATTTTTTGTACCGCTCTAACTTCTTTAACACCTCTTACACTCAGCATTGATCCTACCCAACCCTTTTTTATATGATCATATTTTTCTCCCTCAGAACCTGATTCTGGTTTTGGTCCCGTAAAATCCCATGAACCGTTGTACTGATTCATTTGACCAACTTTTTCTTCCAATGTCATTTCTTTCATCAAAAGTGAAATACGATCTTCAATAGGTTTAGTGCTATCTAAATGTTTCTTGGTTTGAGCAATTCCGTTTGCAAAAACAATTAGCAAAAGAAACATATACTTATCTATGTGTTTTTTCATTATTATTTTTTAATTTATTTTAGTTATTTGGCAATACTTTTATTTTACAATTTAAAACAACAAGGAAAAGAATTCATAAATCATTCAAACACATTGTTGTTTTTTACTTTCATTTGTTTGAAGTATTATTGCTAAGAAATTGATGAAATTTAGACCGTAAATGTAGTTTTTACAAATGCTCTTCCTATAGTATTTTTGAAGCATTATCTGTAACAAATGATGTGTTTATGACCGTTTTCGCAGTATCCAAATAAGCGGTTAATTATATTTTACTAAAAAACATATAAAAACCAAAACTGACATTTCAATATCTTTTAACCCCAAAACAGCATTTAATAATAAAATAGAATATATATTAGAATCCTTAAAATAAAGGCCTTTCAAAGTCGATAAATTGTATTTTAAAATCAAATGATATTTATCCTTTTAATTTCAAAAAATAACTTTTTAACAAAAAATACTCACTTTGTTATTTATACTCATTAAAAGAATAAAATGCATCGTTTATTAATTTTCAATAAAAAATATTCAATAATTTTACCATATATTTAAAATTCTGCAATTATATGCATGCATAGTATTTTTTTTGTTCTTTATACATTTATTATAATTACTTTAGCCAAAATTTATCTGGAAATTATCAAAATGAAAATAAAAATAACTGGTATAGGAAGCTATATTCCTGAGAAAAAGATTAGCAATACAGATTTTAGTGAACATGTTTTCTTAAACGAAGATGGTTCTCCTTTTGCCTATCCAAACGAAGTTGTCATTAACAAATTCAAAGGTATTACAGGCATCGAAAAAAGAAGATATGCAGAAGACCATTATACCGCTTCTGATTTAGCTTTTTTTGCTTCCCAGAAAGCAATTGAAAATGCAGGAATAGACCCAGAAACTTTAGACTACATTATTTTTGCTCACAACTTTGGTGACGTAAAATATGGTACAAGCCAATCAGATATTATTCCAAGTTTAGCAACAAGAGTTAAACATAAATTACAAATAAAAAACCCAAAATGTGTCGCTTACGATATTCTTTTTGGTTGTCCTGGATGGATTGAAGGAGTATTGCAAGCCAATGCTTTTATCAAATCGGGAATGGCTAAAAAATGTCTTGTCATAGGTGCCGAAACTTTATCCAGAGTCGTTGACGCTCATGATAGAGATTCTATGATTTATTCTGATGGAGCTGGTGCATCTGTCATAGAAGCTTCAGATGATGAAACTGGAATGCTATCTTACGAAAGTGCTACATATGCTGCCGAAGAAGCTAATTTTCTCTTCTTTGGAAAATCATACAATCCAGATTTAGATCCTGATACCAAGTACATAAAAATGTATGGTCGTAAAATATATGAATTTGCCTTAAGTCAAGTTCCTGCTGCCATGAAAAGCTGCTTAGATAATAGTGGTATTGCAATTGGTGATGTGAAAAAAATTCTAATTCATCAAGCCAACGAAAAAATGGATGAAGCTATCATTCACCGTTTTTACAAATTGTACGGACAAAATCCGCCAAAGAACATTATGCCCATGAGTATTCATGAATTAGGAAACAGTAGTGTTGCAACTGTCCCTACACTTTTTGACCTTATTATTAGAGGGGAAATTGAGAACCAAGAAATAAACAAAGGAGATATTGTCATTTTTGCTTCAGTTGGAGCAGGAATGAACATTAACGCTTTTGTTTACCGCTATTAAGAGATTACCTGTACGTTTATATTGCAAGCCCACATCGCTTTATTAGTGTTGTGGGCTTTCGCTTTGGATAAAAAAGACTAATCACGTATTCCTCCTCAAGAATCAAATAATGTTGGGACAAATTTTAAATTACAAACGGTATAAGAAAGAGAATCTTTATATTTGCAAACTTAAGCAACAGCTTTAGTCAAAAATTAAAAACATGTACGAAAAAACATTTCCTAATAAAAGATTCAAACATACTTTAGAATTTTTAAAAAAACACATTTCACCTTCTCAAACCATACTAGATTTGGGTGTTGACAATCCTTTTTCTAAAATAATGAAAGCCGAAGGTTATACTGTAAAAAATACTACTGGCGAAGATTTAGATGTAAATCAAAGTGTTTTTGCAGAAGATAAACAAGACGTAGTAACAGCCTTTGAAATTTTCGAACATTTACTTAATCCTTACACAATTTTAAGCGAAATAAAATCAGATAAATTATTAATATCAATTCCTTTACGCCTTTGGTTTTCTTCTGCTTATCGTAGTAAAACAGATATGTGGGACAGACATTACCATGAATTCGAAGACTGGCAATTGGATTGGTTATTAGAAAAAACAGGTTGGAAAATTATCGACAGAGAAAAATTCACCCATCCCGTTAAAAAAATTGGATTCCGTCCATTGTTACGTTTTTTCACACCTAGATACTATATTGTTTACGCGGAAAAAGTGACTAGTAATTAGTAAAAAGTCTCATGAGATATTATATAATTATCCCAACATATAACGAAGAATCATTCATTCAGCTAACTTTAGATAGCTTAGCAAATCAAACTGTATTGCCTAACAAGGTTGTTGTGGTAAATGATGGTTCTACTGATAAAACTGCCGAAATTGTATCGGCTTTCGCAAAAGAAAATACATTCGTAAATTTAGTAAACAAAACTTCTGCAGCAATACATTTGCCTGGAAGCAAAGTAATTCAAGCCTTTCATGAAGGTGAGAAACATATTGATGACAACTATGATATTTTGGTAAAAATTGATGCTGATTTGATTTTTCCTCCCAATTATTTCGAAACCATTATCAACCATTTTGAATCGGATGACCGTATTGGAATGGCTGGTGGATTTTGCTACATTGAGAAAAATGAAGAATGGATTTTAGAAAATCTTACTGATAAAGACCATATTCGTGGAGCATTGAAAGCGTACCGAAAAGAAACTTTTAAACAAATTGGCGGCTTAAAACCTGCTATGGGTTGGGATACCGTTGACGAATTACTTTGCAAATTCTACAATTGGAAAGTAGTAACTAACGAAAGCTTGCATGTAAAACATCTAAAACCAACTGGCGCCAACTATAATAAAGCGGCTCGCTACAAACAAGGTGAAGCTTTTTATACCCTAGGTTATGGATTTTTGATTACTTCAATAGCTTCTGCTAAATTAGCCATGATGAAAAAGAAGCCACTTCTTTTCCTGGATTATATAAGAGGCTTTTGGAAAGCAAAATCAGCTAAAACTCCTTTATTGGTTACTAATGAACAAGCTAAATTCATACGTAATTATCGATTACAAAAAATGAAACAGAAACTTTTTTAAACAAATCAACTGCTTTCATTTTTACTATTCATTAATTACTATTTACTATTTTTGTAATTTAGCCCATATTCTATATACTTATGATGCTTATTCGCTATTTATCCCAAATTGGGAAATATTTTTTAATGTGGAGAGAAATCTTCAAAAAGCCTACAAAATGGTCTGTCATGAAAGGTCTAATTTTCAAAGAAGTCGACGATTTGATTATCGATTCATTAGGAATTGTTGCTTTCATCTCTTTCTTCGTTGGCGGAGTTGTTTCTATACAAACAGCCTTAAACCTAACTAATTCTTTTATCCCTAAATACCTTATTGGATATGCTACACGTCAATCGGTGATTTTAGAATTTGCCCCAACCTTTATGTCTATCATTATGGCTGGAAAAATGGGATCCTTTATAACTTCAAGTATAGGATCTATGCGTGTTACCGAACAAATCGATGCACTTGAAGTAATGGGTGTTAACTCTCTTAATTATTTAGTTTTTCCAAAAATCATAGCTTTACTTTTATATCCTTTCCTTATTGGAATTGGAATGTTCCTAGGTATTGCAGGTGGATATATTGCAACTGTTTATGGAGGTTTTGGAGCTAACGTTGATTTCATCGAAGGAATTCAAAGAGATTTCATTCCTTTTCATGTTGTATATTCCTTTACCAAAACTTTTATTTTTGGAATGTTATTAGCAACGATTCCTTCTTTCCATGGTTATTATATGAAAGGTGGAGCTCTTGAGGTTGGTAAAGCCAGTACTGTATCATTTGTATGGACATCGGTTACTATTATCTTGCTGAATTATGTTATTACCCAATTACTCTTAACAAAATGATAGAAATTAAAAACTTAGAAAAATCATTTGGCGGTGTCAAAATTCTAAAAGGAGTTTCCAGTGTTTTTGAGGCAGGTAAAACCAATTTGATTATTGGTCAAAGTGGATCTGGTAAAACCGTTTTATTAAAATCATTATTAGGAATTCACACGCCCGAAGTAGGAACCATTTCTTTTGATGGGCGCATATATTCTGAACTTAATTCGGATGAAAAAAGAGATCTCCGTACCGAAATAGGGATGCTTTTTCAAGGTAGTGCTCTTTTTGATAGTATGACTGTTGCCGAAAACGTAGCTTTCCCTTTAAGAATGTTCACTAACGATAGTAAGTTAAAAATTCAAAAACGAGTTGATTTCGTTTTAGAAAGAGTAAATCTTGTAGGTGCTCACAAAAAATTACCCTCGGAAATTTCAGGTGGTATGCAAAAAAGAGTCGCTATTGCCCGAGCCATTGTAAACAATCCTAAATATTTATTTTGTGATGAACCCAATTCGGGATTAGATCCAAATACATCTATTTTAATTGACAACCTCATCAAAGAAATAACTGTAGAATACAATATAACTACTGTCGTAAATACCCACGATATGAACTCTGTAATGGAGATTGGGGACAATATTTTATTTCTAAAAAATGGTGTAAAAGCTTGGCAAGGAAGCAAAGAAGAAATTTTCATAACAGACAATGAAGCCATTGTCGAATTTGTTTATTCATCAGAATTATTTAAAAAAGTAAGAGAAGCTTATTTAAAAGAATAATCGCAATAAAAAACATAAAGTAAAAGCATAAAAAAAGCAGCAATTTAATATTATAAAATTGCTGCTTTTTTAGTCTACTATACTTTCTAATTATTTCAGCTGAGAAACAATTCCTTTTATTTCCTGTTCCTTACTTTTTGGATAAATCAATAAAATCGAATCCTTATCAACTATAATATAATCATCCAATCCATCAACGATTACTTGTTTTCCTAAAGCTGTTCTAATAATATTATTCGATGAATTTTGTAATAATACACTAGCATTCACCACTGCATTATTATTATCATCTTTTGGTAATTTCTCATGTAGCGATCCCCAAGTTCCTAAATCATTCCAATCAAAAGTTGCTGGAAGAACATATACATTTTGGGCCTTCTCCATAATAGCATAATCAATAGAAATATTATCTGCTTTGGGATAATTCTCTTCGATAAAAGCATGCTCTTTGTCTGTATTATATATTTCATTACCTTCCTTAAAAAGAGCAACCATTTCTGGCTGAAATTCTTCAAAAGCTTTCAAAATAGATTTAACGCTCCAAATAAAAATACCTGCATTCCATAAATAATTTCTACTTTGTATAAAGCGTCTGGCCGTTTTTGAATCAGGTTTTTCACGAAATTGAACTACTTTTTTTATCGAACGACTATCTAGTTTATCAAATTCAATATAACCATAACCTGTATTTGGTGCAGTAGGCAAAATACCCAAAGTCATCAAAGATTCTTCTCTTTCACATAAATCAAAAGAGCGTTGCAAATTGGCCACAAACTGCATTTCATCTTCAATCCAGTGGTCACTTGGAGCGACAACCATCACTGCATTAGGGTTCATTTTTTTAATTTTCAAAGAAGCGTACAAAATACAAGGTGCTGTATTTCTCATTGCTGGTTCTAAAACAATTTGCTCTTGTTTAACCATTGGCAATTGTTCCAAAATCAAATCATTATAACTCTCATGAGTCAAAATCAAAATATTCTCTTTCGGAATGATTTGAGACAATCGACTAAATGTTTTCTGAATTAAAGTCTCTCCTGAACCTAGCATATCGTGAAATTGCTTAGGAAATTCTCTCGTACTTACTGGCCAAAATCGGGAACCAATCCCACCAGCCATCAATATTGCGTAATAATTCTTGTTCATTTTTATTTTTTATAATTGCTCCTAATAGCATTCTTTTTTAACTTGGCAATAGCTCTACCTCAGCATTTGGGTTAAATAAATACAACCTTCCTGAACTTATTTCCAAACATTCATAACGTTTGGTTCGTATTGCTATTTTCTTAAAAATCTTACCATTTGAAATTCTAAAAACACTACCGTAAGGAATTTCAAAGACATAATTTTTATCATTTGGCTTGTCATACTGCTTTAAAGCTAGTGCCAAAGTAGCATCAGTATCACTACTTGCAGTCGGATTTTTAAAATGTCTAGCTAACAAAGGTAACAAATGATTTGGAAAAATCTCAGGTCTAATAAAGGGAACCATCATCCTTTGAAAAGAATGCTTCCATTCATCCCCGTGAGGTTTAATATTTCTTCCAAATTTTTCAAAAGCCACTAAATGTGAAATCTCATGAACCAAAGTAATTAAAAACTTGTATTTATTAAGACTGGAATTAACCGTGATTTCATGTTTTCCGCTTAACCCTTTTCGATAATCACCATGCCGGGTTTGTCTTTCATTGACAATTTTAAGATGCACTTGATGCGTAACAATCAGTTCGAAAACTGGTTTTACGGCATGTTCCGGCAAGTATTTCAAAAGTGTATCTGACAAAATTAATGATGAGTTATAAATTATAAATTATGAGTTTTTTTTTGAGGTTATTATGATACTTCTAATTATTTTTAGAACCTCGTTACTTTGTTGATGAATGGAATTAAATTCAATTTCAGAAATAAAATCTGTTTCTTTTAGAAGTTCCAGCCAATACATAGTTTCATCACATTCTTTTTGTGAAATAGATAATTTATGAATAAAATCGGCTTTACTTTGAGCATTTATAGCTTCTCTAACATTTGCACCAACAGAGGTTACAGAGCGCAAAAATTGCTTACTCATTACAAACTCTTTCTTTTCAGAGACCAAATATTTATAAAAATTAACACCTCTTATAGCTAACTCAAAACTTTTATTCTTGATAATGCTTTCACTCATAATTTATAACTCATAATTCATAACTTTTTTAAGGATTTGTTGAAGAAACTGGCAATACTTTACCGTTAAAGTATTTATTACCTGTAAGAGTAAAATCATAAATATAATTAGCCATTTCATTCGCCGAAAGTGGAGCTTGATACCCTGGAAAAGCTTCCTGCAGCATTTCAGTCTGAACAGAACCTAACGCTAAAACATTAAAAGAAATTCCTTGTTCTTTATATTCTTCTGCTAACAATTCAGACAAAGTAATTACTGCACCTTTGCTAGAACTATAGGCTGCTAATCCAGCAAACTTAAGACTTCCTTGTACTCCGCCCATAGAACTAATTGTAACTACATGACTTCCTTTTTGTAAATATGGCAAGCAAATTCTGGTTAAATTTGCAACTCCAAAAACATTTACTTTATATATATTTTCAAAATCCTCTTGTGTAGTTTCTGAAAAAGGTCTTAATAATAAACTCCCTGCGTTATGAACAATAGCATCAATTCTGTCCCAAGTCGTCGATAAAAAATCAGTCACTTTTTGCAAATCAAATTCATTAGACAAATCAACTGAAAGGAAGCTGATATTTTTATGAGAAAGCAATTCAGGATGCTCTTTTCTTGACAAAGCCAGAACTTGATTACCTTCATTGGCAAATTTCAAAGCCAATTCAAAACCTATTCCCCTACTCGTTCCTGTAACAATAATATTTTTCATTCAGCAAAAATAATCAAAACAGTTTTAAAACTATAATTTTAAAAACTCATATTCGTTACTTCACTTAAAATAAGAAGACCCTTTTACTTATTTTTGTAAAAAAATCTACAAGTCCCACTATCATGATTGAAAACATCCAATTCGAAGTAGCCAAAAACACAGACATTGAAGGCGTAATTGCATTGCAAGACATTTATTTGGTATCTAATATGACCGAAGAAGAGAAAGCATCGGGATTTGTAACTACCCCTTTTTCTGTAGAACAATTACAAGAAGTAATTCGTCAAGAAGGTTTATTTATTGCGAAAGATAACAACAAAATTATTGCATATATCTTTGCAGCTAGCTGGGATTATTTTAGCCAATGGGCGATATTCAATCACATGACTCCATTGCTTCCAGGTCTTTCATTCAAAGATTTTAATCTTACTGCTGCAAATACTTTTCAATACGGCCCCATTTGCATTGACAAAAAATACCGAGGAAAAGGCTTAATCAATCCATTCTTTGACTTCATGAGAATTCACCTTTTGAAAAGATTTCCAGTAAGCATCACTTTCATTAATAAAACGAATATGCCTTCACAAAAAGCACATATTGAAAAATTAAAATGGTCTGTCGTTGGTGATTTTCAATTCAACAATAATAATTATTTTATTTTGGCTTATGATATGAGTCAGCCCTCTTTATAAACTCTGTCTGATATATTTCTTATAAACCTTAGCCGATTGAAAGCAAGCCAATGCAATAAAAAACAACGGAATGCCGATTGGCATAATGTATTTTGAAAAAGAAAATGTAGTATGTGATAAAGATTCTAAAACTACTATTGCGACCATCATGCCCCAAAAAGTTCCTATCAAAGTCCCTAATATATAATGAAATTTAAGTTTCCCCAATAACACAATGTGATTGGCATTCATTAGATATAAATTCCACCCCATCCAAAATGGGATTTGAAGAAAATTAAACAAACACAAAACAAAACCAATTAAAAAAGGGGAATATTGAACGTAGCGCTCTAAATAATTATGATTTTGTTTCGTTTGACCAGAATAAGTATAAAATAAATAGGCTAATAACAAAAGGAAAAACACTGCAAAGAAATCAATGCTTCTCATTAATTTTTTATTATTTACTAGTTGGTTTGAAAAAATTACGGTGAAATAAATGACCACCGCTTCAATACTAATTACTCCGAGTAGATAAAAAACTAATGAATAAATTCCAAATTTAGAAAAAACCTCAGCTCCAACAATATTTAAATAACCAAGTGGTAAAGAGCCCAAAAAGCTAACAATCAATCCTACAATTATATTTTTTAACGCCTTCACTTATTGAAAATTTACAATTTTTTTATTTTGCATCTGATGCAAACGGTATTCCTTCATTCCTTCTTTATGGGCTAAATACGGAGATCCATTTTGATAATTAGCTATACTGATTTCATACATATAAGTAATGTGTCTCGCTAACTCTTTCCAAGCAAAAAGTAAACTATGTTTTGGATCATAAATATGAGTAGGTTCACTAGCGGCTCCATTCAATTCTACAACTGAAAAATTCTTGCCTTCTTCCAATGCTTCAAAAGTATCATACATTACATCTAATCTTCCAAAATAGAAACCTGGAATCTGCACACACATTTCATTAAAAGTAGTAGTAAGTTTTGGCGTTATCCAATGGCTTACATCTAAAAATTTAGCTCCTCGAGCATGATTGCCATAGGGAACAAGATTTATTTTTTCTCCCATAGGTAAAACTTCGTGTAATCTATCTCCAAACTCTTGTTTCAATACTTTAAATTGCAATTCGTATCTAGGGTTCTCTTTTATTAGTTCTTCAATAGTTGCCTTACCATTTCCAATAATAATTAAAAATTCCTTAGCAACTATACCAGTAATTCTCCCTTCTTCTTCGTGTGGATATCGCACATAAAAAACACCTATTTCATTTTTATATGGAATCAAATTTTGCACAATAAAATCAAAATGAGCTTTTTCAGCATACAGTTTTAAATCGGAGAAAGTTTCTATTTTTTTGACTGCGGAACCTCTTAAACCAATATCGGGTTTGGCAATAAAAGGATATGTAATTTCTGCTGCTTCTAATAGCTTACTAATGTCATCAATAGAAGTACCTGCTTTTACCAATTCGGTCTTAGGATAATATTCTTTGGGTATCAAATCATAAATATTCTTTTTACTTTCCATCATAAAACCTCCATTTTTGATAGTTGGATTGGAAGCATTAAAGAAAAAAATGGATTTTGCTTTAATCGAATAATATGCCCATAGAAAATATATAGGTATGTAAACCATTTGAAAAGGCCAGTATTCCCAGTGGGTCAATTTATGGAAGAATAGTTTCAAGGGTTGAGTATAAAATTAATTTATTTTATTCTGATTGATAAAATTATAATCCAGGTGATTCAAAAAATCAAATTGATATAAATGTTTTAGAATATTCTTTGTCAGCTATTAAGTCCAAATGATGAATAACCACTTTATTTTTTTCGATAACCGATTGGGTAATACTCAAGGTTTTCATTTCATTATTTCTATTAATAACTAAACCATGTTCCATATCATCTATTTCTGTATACTGATGGAAATGAAGCATTTTATCCTCTGTAATTTCAAGATTATTATCTAAGAAAGTGTAAAACCAATTCGATCTTTGCTCTCGAATTTCTTTTGAATATAAGGTAGAAGAAGACCAAACATAATTTTTATTAGTGTCTAAATCTACTTTCGATTTTTCGATTCCATTCCAACGCAATTGAAAAAGTCGTTTGTCTTGAAACAAAACCAACGTAAAAGGCTCAATATTATCTAAATCAATTTGTTCCCAAAACTCCTTTGGCGAAACACTACTAATCATTTCGAGAACAATTTGACCTCGGCTTTTTCTATAGGGTAATTGAACTTCGTGCTTTTCATCAGCTCCGTTTAACAAAACCAAAACCGTTCCGTTCTCATCAACAACGTACCAAGTTCCACCAGCTTTTGAATCTTTTGGATAAATTATATTTTTACCTTTTAAGACATAATTCTTTGGAGGAATTGCACTTGGTCGAACTATTTTTTCATCGCGATTAGAAGTAATGATAATTTTATCATTAGTACATACAAAACTTACTGTGCACATTGCTTTCTATATTCAATTGTAGAACGAGCCACTCCGAAATTTTCATCAACGGCTACGTTTTCACATTTTAAAATTGCCACTTTAATCAATGCCTGATGATGTATGCAATGTTCCAAATTATATAACAATTCTCTATGATAATTACTTTGAATATTTACCTCATTACCATCGATCGTTTGTTGTAATTCGATATTCTTATTCTCTTTTGAAATACTGTTTTCTATATCCAAAATCATTTGAACTGCAAAACCAATATTGGTTTGAATCATTATATTTCGCTCTCTTTTATCATAATTCACAATTCCTGAATCATAATTTCGAATCAAACATTGAAACATTTCCACGATGTGTCTTGAATGTTGTCCAATGCTGGAGCCACTCAATTCAAAACAAGATTTTGAATATTCCTTTTCAGACAGCTGATTAAGTAAATTAATCAATTCGTCCAAGCTATTATTTATTGATGGAATTAACATACTACAGTTTTAATTTAAACAGATTAGGTATTTTACTTTTATTCCAAAAAATTAATGCAATACAACAAAGGAAAGTAATTATTGCTAAAGTAAACAACTCTCCTCCATCATTTTTCACTTCGATTCCCAATACAAAAAGATGGGAAAAAATTGCGCCAAGCATAACACCAGCTCCCATTATAGCGCCTAACAAAGTTGTTCTAGGAATAAGGATTAAAATAGCAGCAATTAATTCTGCAATTCCAGATCCAATTCTTCCGTAAGGTTCTATTCCCAATGTTGAGAAAATATAAACACTTTCTTCGGCAGCTGTGAATTTAAAATAAAGAGTCTGCAATAAAATGATTGCTGCCGTCAGTCTTACTATCCAAATTAAAATTGATGTTTTCATGATTTGTTATTTTATAAATTTCTTCCAATTAGTATCCGCTTTTGCTTTCAAGCTAGTTTCCTCCTTGTTCCAACTTTTTAAGGTATTGTTGAAAAAAGCATTATAAAACAGATAGAATTTCCCGTCAATGATTTTGAATGTTTCAGGATTGATTTCGACTTTTTCTCCATCGCTTCCCATTGCATAGGCGCACCAGCCTCCATATTGTGGTTCGAAAGAAGCAGGGTTTTTTAAGAAAATTTCTTTATTTGCTGCAGAAGAAAATTGATATATCACTCCCTCATAGGAAACGGAAATTTCTTTTCTCCCTTTTACGGCTTTATTTTGTTTAAAATAAGACACGGGATCATAACCTTGAATTGCCACACTTTTCTCTAAATTAAATTGCGCTTTTCGATTGGCAGCTGTTTGCCCAAAAGTTGTTACCGATACTAAGGCAACGAATACTATTAAAATTTGTTTTTTCATGATACTAATAATTTGATACTTCAAAGATAAAACGAGTTGTAAAAGCAGTTTGTCCGATACTTTACATTTAGAGTAAAATAGTTTCTTAAAATGAATATTTGTAGAGAATTCCAGCAACAAAACTCCTAGTTAATCCATCAGGGCGAACATCTCGAACTACAAATGGCGTAGCCAAAGAAAGTTCGACACTATTCTGTACATTGATGATATAGGAGCTTACTAAATTACCATTGATTGTTAATCCATCTGAACCAATTATTGATTCCCTTTCTCCAAAAATATTTTCAAAACTATCTTCGCCAAGATGATATATAAATAAAATATTAGGCTTAAAAATAAATTTTTGATTTGGTGTTTTAATAGAATAGGTTGCTCGTAATAAAGCATCTGAACGTCTTTCAAATAAATTAGTAGATGGAAAATCATCTGTACCTGAATATTCTTTAAAATAGGAGTTTTTATTATTATTGAAAACTGGAATTTGAATCGCTGTATTAAAATCCCAATTTTTATATTTAAAATTAGTTCCAAGAAATAAATCAAAAGTTCCTAGGCTCGACTGATAATCCATTGGTAAAGAATACCCATTAATTTTTAGATTTGAAGTGTTAAATGGAAATTTCCAACCCAACATTGTACTCCATTGTTTTTTGTTTTTTTCTTTGAATGTATAATTCCCAATTAAATAGGCATCTCCAAAAGAACTTCGGGTTCCGAAACTTCCATTCGCAGTCGAGAAAGTAACTTTTGTACTCAAAGAAATTCTTTCATTAAAATTTCTGGTATAAGAAACGAAAGGAGAAAAATATTTCACATCCGATTCTCCTGCTCCAAAAATGGTGGCAACTTCAATATTGTTTTTAAAAATTTCTGCATTCGATTGAAAACCGTGTCCAATTGAACAAATTCCTGCATCACTACAACCTTGCGCATTGGTTAGCGCAACCATAAACAGTAAGCCAACACTAAAAAATAAATTTTTCATCTTTTCTTATGATTTAGTTAATGAAGCCACACCAAAAATTACGCTGTATTGTTGGCAATAAACAATCACGTATTTATATGCCTGAACATCAATAGTTGCCGGGATTTCATAAACGGTTTTAGATTTTATAAAATTTCCAAGGTTCACAAAATCAACAGGTTTGTCAGATTTGGATAAATAAACCTTTAAATCTGGACCGCTTGCCATTACATTTTCCAGAATCAATTGATGATCCTTTTCTAAATAAATCTTAGCTGATCCAGAAATGCTTTCGCCAGGAGAAGAAATAAATTCGCCAGACAATTTTGAAGCTGTTGATGGCAATACTGCGGGATTATCTACTTTGTCATTTGTTAATTCTCCTTGTACTTCGCAAGAAGAAATTATAAAAAACAGTCCTAATACTAAAATTAAATTTTTCATAATAGTAACTTTTAATATGAATTTATAATTCTTTAGAAAACTATTATTTTAAAGATTTTGCGGCAGCAATAAGTAGTTCATTTGAAATTCTATGTTTAAAATCCGGGCTAATATATTCGAATTGAATTGTCCCGTCTTGGTCTACTATAAAAATAGATGGAACAGGAAGAAAAGTAGTATTGACTCCTTCGGAACCTGCGGTAATTGTACTTTTATAATTTTCTGGGGCTTGATAGGCAATCCCAACAGCTTTAGAAAATGATCCGTCACTGTCCGATAACAAAGTGTAATTTATTTTATCTTTTTCGTCAGTAATCTTCAAATTTTTAGGAGAATCTGGACTAATGGCAATAATTTGATAACCTAAATTCAGTAATTCTTTTTCTGCATCATTTAATGCCATTAAATGCATATTACAATAAGGACACCAACCACCGCGATAAAAAACCAAGATTGTTTTTTTGGAAGCCAACATTTTAGCCAAATCAATTGTTGCTCCATCAGTTGCTTTCAAATTAGCGGATGGAATTTTTTCGCTAATTAATAACGGACTGACTTCGGTTGGTAATTTTGGTAAATCATTTTGAGCATTTCCAACAAAACCAATAACTAACAAAATTAAACTGATTACTTTTTTCATGATATATTTTTACTTTTTATTTAAAGTAAAGGTATGTTCGATAAAAAGAACCTAATGTCAGCTAGTTTACATTGAAGGCAAAATTGCGGTAAATTATTTGACTGCCTTAGCAAAACCAACAGTATCTCGGTAGGTTTGAGGAGAAACCTCAGCATTGGTTTTAAAGAAACGGCTAAAATAATGCTCATCTTCATACCCAAGTTCATAAGCAATTTCTTTTACCGCTTTATTCGTTAAGTACAATTCCCGCTTGGCTTCGATAATAATGCGTTCTGCAATTAAATTAGTCAATGTTTTATTGAAATGATTTTTGGTAATTTTGGCTAGTGCTTTTGGAGAAATATTCAGCAATTCGGCATAATCGCTGGCAGAATGTTTCGTTTTAAAATTTTGCTCAATGAAATTTTTTAAATTTTGAAGCACAAATGGTGCCGATTTTTCATCTATTGTTGGAGTTACAACTGCTAGTTGCTCTTTTTTTAATCGAGAAGCTGTAATGAGAAAAATTTTCAAATAAGAAATCAACAACTCATATTGTGCGATTGCTGGATTTTGCATTTCAATTTTCATTTGTTCCAAAACCATGTTGAATGTAGCCTTAGTCATTTCATCAATCCTTACATACGGCGGTTCATAAATATTATTAAACAAAACCCCATTACACGCAACCTCATCATGGTGTTTCATAATGCAAAAGAAATCAGGATGAAAATGAATCACTTTCCCTTCAAATACATCATCAGGTGATAGCATAAAAGGCTGATATGGAGAAAAAGCTAACAATTGATTTTCTGTAAAATCATATTCAGAAAAATCAACTTTTACTTTACCTTTTCCTTTTTGCACCCAAATTAATGAATAATAATTCAACCGCTGAATGTGGTCAAAACAAGAATTACTTTCAAAAGAAAAAATTTTGAAAGCTAAATTTCCGTTTTGTGGATTGACTAAAGTAAAGGCAGATTGATTTATCATACTATGTGATTTTTACAAACAAATTTAGCTTAAACCTGCTTCTTTTAATTTGTTTTTAAGATTTTCTATTTCTTCTTCTAATTTTAGAATATGTTGAAACTTTGGTTCAAAAGCAGCTTGAATTTCTTCCACAGTAAAACGTGGTGTGATGTGCTGAGGACAATTCCAGTCAAAAGCTTCAATATGAAAAACCATCATTCGTTCTGGACGAAACTGATAGTCGCCTAAATCCAGTTTTGCTAATAATTCTGAATTGTCTTTGAGTTCAATTACTTCAGCTTTAGCAAAAATTTTCAATCTCGCTCTTGCTGGATAATCCATCATAATAAGTGCTACATTATTATTGGTAGCGAAATTTCCAACAGATATGTATTGTTTGTTTCCTGAAAAATCAATGAAACCAATTGTATCTTTATCTAAGACTTTCACAAAACCTTTTGGTCCGCCACGATGCTGAATATAAGGATACTTTTTTTCGCCAATGGATGCCAGGTAAAAACTATCTCGATTGGCTATAAAACCCATTTCATTTTCGGATAAGCCATCAACAATATTGAACTTTTCCATTCGTTCATACCCTTTTCGGCTACCGTGTTCTTCTTGTAACGTTTTGACAGCATCCGAAAACGCTATTTCTCCAAAATTTTTAGCCATGACAAATTATTTAAATTTTCTGTCCTTCTCGTCTATAGGCAAATCGTTGATGCTTGCAAAACGTTTGCGCATCAAACCATTTTCATCAAACTCCCAGTTTTCATTCCCGTAGGCACGAAACCATTGTCCTTCAGCATTTCTATATTCATATTCAAAACGAACAGCCATTCTATTTTCGCGAAAACCCCATAACTCTTTTTTAAGCTTATAATCGAGTTCCTTTTCCCATTTACCTTTTAAAAATTCTTTTACTTCATCGCGACCATTAATAAAATCCGTTCGATTGCGCCATTCCGTATCAATTGTATATGCCAAAGCAATGCGTTCTGGGTCTTTACTATTCCAAGCATCTTCGGCTAATTGTACTTTTTGTAAAGCAGTTTCCATATTAAATGGGGGAAGTGGATGTCTTTGTTCCATGATAATTAAGTTTATTTAAAATATAATATGACTGTCCGCTAAGCAGACTAAATAAAAAATTGAAATATTGTCATGCTGAATAGTTATACTGTTTAAATTTTAGATTTACTGTTTAAAATATTTAAATTTTACCATTAAGGAATTTAGAAAATTAAGTCTAAATTTTTCTAAATTCCTTAATGGTTTATAAAAATACAATGTTTTTATTCCAGTAAATTAAAAGTACGAATGGTATTACGAATAATTTATGTTTTTTTTAAATTACAAATTATAAAGATGGTGCCAAAGGAAAATCAACTGGCACTTGTGTCAAATTGTGTAAATAGTTCATCGCAGTTTTATCACTTATTAGAAGTATCAAATCAACTAAATTTTCATTAGTATAACCTTGAGCAAAAAAAGCATCAACTAAATCAGAATTAGCGTTCCCTTTTGTTTGAGTAATTTCGGCAGCAAGCTGAACCAATGCATTCAATTTTGCATCTGTAGCTTTTCCTCTTCGGAAGTCTACTATTTGCCCATCTGTAAAACCATTCATTTTCCCAATAACAGTATGAGCACTCAAGCAATAAGTACAGTTGTTAACTTGGCTTACGATTAAATTTACCGCTTCTTTTTCTTTATTGTTTAAAGATGTTTTTGCATTTTGGTATGCTAAAAATTTTTCTAACCCATTTTTTGAACGCGCCATCGTAGCATATAAATTAGGAACAAACCCTAATGCTTTTTGTAGATTATCGAAAATTAATTGGTTGTTTTCTGAAACTTCTGATCTTGTTGGAACTGAAAATGTTGTAGTTGTCATTTTATTTATTTTTAAAATTGCTTGTCTCTATTGACATTACAAAGATGCGACAGCTTTAAAATTTATAAAATGGACAATAAACGCAAGGTGATGGACAATTTTTCTTCCTTAAAATAGGCCAGCTATTTTATAACGAACGAAAAAAGTTAGACAGACTATAATTTAGTAATGTCGTCAATGATAATTTCTTTACGATTATAATATAACAATCCTTTGGTTTCCATTTCATTTAGTAATTGAGTGGCTGTTTGTCTAGACGTACAAATAATTTGAGCCATATCATTTTGAGTAAGGTAATTGTCAATAACCACTTTATTATCGGTGCGCTTGCCTTCTTTTTCAGCCCAATCTTTCAGAAATTGATACAAACGGGTTTTGGCATCTTTAGAAATCAAATTGGAGTAACTGTTTCTAATGCGTTTCATTTTTAACCCTACAAACTTCGTATAGGACAAAGCCAAACTTGGGTATTTAAGTAATAAATCTTCAAAATCCGACATTAAGAAACTGCAAATAGTAACTTCATCGGTTAATGCTTTTGCATATTCATTTGAATTTCGATCGTTGTCCAACTCCAATTCTCCAAACAAATCTCCTTTTTGAATAATATCTTTAATGGTTTCATTACCCTCTTCATCAACAGAAACGATTTTTATATTTCCTTTTTTAAGTAAAAAAACACGAGGAACATCCGAAGAAGAAAAATAAATAATATCGCCTTTCTTTGCTTTTTTAAAACCTGTTATCATGCACAATTGTTTTATTTGAGACATGCTTAATGTCCAAAACAATTTGTGATCTCTGAGGTACCAATATTTTAATTCGTCGTACATAATTATGTATAGTTGCTTAACTAGTTGATGTAAAAGTAAACAAAGTCATATTTAAAAAATGCATTCTAAAATAAAAAAACCAAACTCGAAATACAAGTTTGGATTTTTAATAATAGTTTCTAAGCTACTGAGTTGCTAAGATTTTAAAAAAAACTCAGAATCTTAGCAACTTAAAAAAAATTAAGCTATTAAAGTTCTAGAAATCACAATACGTTGAATTTCGGAAGTTCCTTCATAAATCTGAGTAATTTTGGCATCACGCATCATACGTTCAACATGATACTCGGCAACATAACCATTTCCTCCGTGAATTTGTACTGCTTCGATAGTAGTATCCATAGCGGTTTGAGAAGCAAATAATTTAGCCATTGCCCCCGATTGTGAAATATCCTTTCCTTCATCTTTCTGAGAAGCTGCATGGAAACACAACAATCTAGCTGCTGAAATTTGTGTCGCCATATCAGCTAATTTAAAAGCAATTGCTTGGTGTTTAAAAATTTCTTTCCCAAAAGCTTTACGTTCTTGCGAATATTTTAAAGCCAATTCATAAGCACCCGACGCAATTCCTAGAGCTTGAGAAGCAATACCAATACGACCTCCGTTTAAAACTGACATAGCAAAATTAAATCCAAATCCATCAGCACCAATTCTATTTTCTTTAGGCACTTTCACATCATTAAACAATAAAGAATGTGTGTCTGAACCCCTAATACCCATTTTCTTTTCTTTTGGTCCAATATCAAATCCAGCCCATCCTTTTTCTACAATAAAAGCATTGATTCCTTTATGTCCTTTTTCAATATCAGTTTGAGCAATTACAATATAAGTCGAAGCAGAACCACCATTGGTAATCCAATTTTTAGTTCCGTTTAGTAAATAATGATCACCTTTGTCAATTGCTGTTGTTTTTTGAGAAGTAGCATCTGATCCAGCTTCTGGTTCAGATAAACAAAATGCTCCAATCACCTCTCCTTTGGCCAACGGAACAAGATATTTCATCTTTTGTTCTTCGTTACAATATTTTTCTAAGCCTGCACAAACCAAAGAATTATTTACAGACATAATAACAGCTGCTGAAGCATCAATTTTGGCAATTTCAGAAATCGCTAAAACGTAAGAAACACTATCCAGTCCTGAACCTCCATATTTTGGATCTACCATCATTCCTAAAAACCCAAGTTCTGCCATTTTTTTGACTTGCTCAGTAGGAAATTTGGAGTGTTCGTCTCGTTCGATTACTCCTTCCAACAATTCAGCTTGAGCAAAATCTCTTGCTGCTTGTTGTATCATTAATTGTTCTTCGGTTAGATTAAAATCCATAATAATATAAAATAAAGTGTGGTTTTTGTTTAAAAAATTGTAGTCAAAGGTAATTTTTAATTATGAAATTTTCAATTTTGAATCGTAAATTTGGCCTATGAAAAAAGATTACTATAACGTTATCGGAGTAATGTCAGGAACTTCGCTAGATGGAGTCGATTTGGCTCATATTGAATTCCAAATAAAAAATGACAAATGGGAGTTCGAAATTCTTGATTGCGAGACTATTTCTTACGATTCCAGTTGGGTTAACATCTTGAAAACCGCTGTTGATTATACCGAAAATCAACTAGCAGAATTAAATAAAAACTACACTCAACTACTCGCTTCCATTATTACTGATTTTATAAACAAACATGCTCTGGAAAATTTAGATGCAGTTTGTTCTCATGGTCATACTATTTTGCATCAACCTCAAAATGGTTTTACACTTCAAATTGGAAATTTACCTGAAATTGCCAAATTAACTCAACAAAGAGTAGTTTGCGATTTTAGAGTACAAGATGTTCAATTAGGTGGTCAAGGTGCACCCTTAGTTCCTATTGGTGATCGTATCTTATTTGCAGAATATGATTATTGTATGAATTTAGGAGGATTTTCGAATGTTTCTTTTGAAAAAAACAACAATCGAATTGCTTTTGACATTTCTGCGGTCAATACCGTGCTTAATTTTTATGCCAATCAATTGGGCTTTGATTACGATGATAAAGGTCAAATTTCTCGAACTGGTCAATGTAATAGTAATTTATTAAACGAATTGAATTCATTACCATTTTACAAAACTCCACCTCCAAAATCCTTGGGCTTTGAATTTGTAAAAGAAATTGTCTTGCCTATGATTGAAAATTACCAAATCTCTATAGAAGATAAACTACATACTTTTACCGAACACGTTTCCCAACAAATAGCATTTGCTTTAGAAAGTTTTGAAACTCAAAAAAATCAAAAGAAAAGTATGTTAATTACTGGAGGCGGTGCATATAATGATTTCTTGATAGAAAGGATCCAATTACATTTGCCCGAAACAAAAATTATTATTCCTTCACCAAAAATATTAGAATTCAAAGAAGCCTTAATTTTTGCCTTATTAGGTGTTTTAAAAATGCGGGAAGAAGTAAATGCACTTCAAAGTGTAACTGGTGCACTTTGCGATCATAGTTCTGGTATAATTTACAACAATTAAGAAGAATTCATTCTTTTGTAAAAACAAACCTTTTCGTTTTTAAAACTATTCTTACTCCTTAAAATGAATTAAAAACATTTTCCTCCTTTGAATGTAAGTGATTATTTACTAGCGTATTGCGATTTGACAATAAATAACCAACTAAAACGTTATAATATGCGCATTTAACAAAATAATGCCATTTTAACATGCTGTTTACAATAATTTAGCATTATTTTTGCCCTAAAATTAAATAACTATGATTGTAAAAAAAATAATATTGGGATTGACTCTTATTGTTTCTGCCTTGTTTTCTTCTGAAGCAATTGCTCAAAAACAAATCGTATTTGAAGGGGTAACTATCCCTAGAACAATGAAATTTGAGAACAAAACTTTACAACTTAATGGTGCTGGATCTAGATCAAAAATGTGGGTTGAAGTATATATTCAAGCCTTATATTTGAGTCAGTTATCTCAAAATCCAAAAGAAATCATTAATGATAACTTAGAAATGTCTATCCGAATTGAAATTACTTCTGCATTAGTTTCATCAGGTAAATTAACAAGAGCTTTGAATGCTGGATTCGAAAAATCTGCTGGTGCGGATTTTGAGAGTTACAAACCAAGAATGGAATTATTAAAAGGTTTTTTAGCTGATGAAATCACCAAAGGAGATGTTTTTGAATTAACCTATTCTACTACAGACAGCTCTATTTGGATTATAAAAAATGGTGATCTTAAAGGAAAAATCCCAGGATTTGATTTTAAAAAAGTGTTTTTCGGAATTTGGCTTGGAGACAAGCCAGTCGATGAAGAGTTAAAAAATAGCTTATTAGGTATCTAATACTATTTTTATTTTTCCAAAAACACACATTTAAATACCACATTTACAAAATGAGCATGAGCTGAAGTTGGTTGCCAATACCAATAAAATCATGCTCATTTTAATTTTAAAAAACCAAATCGGTTTTTATATTATTAATTCAGAATGGTCCCAAACACAAAAGTGCTTTTATCTATTTTAAAAAATAGAAAAGCACTTTTTTTATGGAAATTATTCAAATACCAAAAAAAAAACATGAATGCATATTTCTCATAAAACCTTTTATATATTTGTCAAAAATAAACATATCACAACAATATGAAAGATTTACTAAAGAAATTTGAAGATAAAACTCCTGAAATCGTTTTCAACTGGAAAGATTCTGAAACCGAAGCCGAAGGCTGGACAGTAATAAATTCTCTCCGCGGTGGTGCTGCTGGTGGGGGAACTCGTATGAGAAAAGGACTTGATATGAATGAGGTTTTGTCATTGGCAAAAACTATGGAAGTGAAATTTTCGGTTTCTGGACCAGCAATTGGTGGTGCAAAATCTGGAATTAATTTTGATCCTAATGATCCTCGCAAAAAAGGTGTTTTACAACGTTGGTACAAAGCGGTTTCTCCTTTATTAAAAAGTTATTACGGAACTGGTGGTGATTTGAATGTTGATGAAATTCACGAAGTTATTCCTATGACAGAAGAATGTGGTGTTTGGCATCCGCAAGAAGGTGTATTCAACGGACACTTCAAACCTACTGAAGCTGATAAAATCAATAGAATTGGACAATTACGTCAAGGAGTAATCAAAGTAATTGAAAACCCAAAATTCTCTCCAGACGTTACCCGAAAATATACTGTAGCCGATATGATTACTGGTTATGGTGTTGCCGAAGCGGTGCGCCATTTTTATAACATTTATGGAGGTAATATCGTTGGAAAGAAAGCTATTGTGCAAGGTTTTGGAAATGTAGGTTCTGCTGCTGCTTTTTATCTTGCCGAAATGGGTGCTAAAATTATTGGAATCATAGACAGAGATGGTGGATTAATTAATGAAGAAGGTTTTACTTTTGAAGAAATAAAAAAATTATTCCTTGCCAAAGACGGAAATAAATTAGTTGCCGAAAACATGATTCCTTTTGAAGAAATCAATCAAAAGATATGGACCATTGGTGCCGAAATATTTACTCCTTGTGCTGCTTCAAGATTAGTTGCTCAAAGTCAAATTGATAGCTTAATTGCTAATGGATTGGAAGTAATCTCTTGTGGAGCTAATGTTCCTTTTGCAGATAAAGAAATTTTCTTTGGCTCAATTATGGAAGAAGTGGACCATAAAGTAAGTTTGATACCCGATTTTATTTCTAATTGTGGAATGGCGAGAGTTTTTGCTTACTTCATGGAAAAGAAAGTACAAATGACTGATGAAGCCATTTTTCATGACACTTCCGAAATCATCAAAAATGCAATTGAAAAAGCACACGCTTTAAATTCATCTAAAACAAATATCAGCGCAACAGCTTTTGAAATTGCCCTGAAACAATTAGTATAATCATTTTATACTTCATTCTAAACGAATCAAATTGGATTTTAAAATCTATTTGGTTCGTTTTTTTTATTCTCTAATCAAGGTTTAACACTCCATCAGTTTTTTATTCTTGACAATTTTTAGTACTTTTCAACGTTTTTATAAGTACACTTTTTAATTTAAATTCCACAATGAGTTCTACACTTTCAAACGATCAAAAGAAATCATTAGTCCTGTCTATACTCCTTTACGCATCCTTATTATTGCTGTTATTTTTCATTCGATTTTGGCCACCTGCCAATCTAGAAGAAATGATGGCTAGTGGCGGAGGTGGCGGAGGCGTTAGCATAAATTTTGGTGACAGTGACTTGGGATCTGGTAAAAACACTAAAAGTGAGGTGCTGAAAGTCGAAAATCAAGCCAAACAAACTCCTGCCAAAAGTACACCCCAAGAATCTATTATATCTCAGGAAAACAGTACCGAAGAAAGTGTTGTTATTCCACAAAAAGAGAAACCTAAAAAAACTGAAGTCGTTGTAAAAGAGACCCCAAAACCAGAAGTAGTAAAACCCAAAGTTTCAAATTCTACTAATGACGCTTTATCTAGTATCTTAAAAGGTTCTAATAAAGGTGGCGATGGCGATGACAAAACTGCCGGCAACAAAGGAAAATCTAACGGAAGTTTGGCAGCAACAGGCTATTATGGCACTGGTGGTTCTGGCGGAGGAACTGGTGGCGGTAACGGAACTGGAAACGGTATTGGCAATGGTAGCGGTTATGGCGCAGGTAGCGGCGGTGGTTCTGGTGGCGGTACGGGTGGTGGCTCAGGCTACTCGCTTGGGAACAGAAAAGCACTTTCCAAACCAGCTCCCAAATATACTTGCAACGAATCTGGTAAAGTTGTCGTAGAGGTTTCGGTAGATAGAAATGGAAATACCATCAATGCGACTGCTGGAATAAAAGGTACTACCAATACTGCTAAATGTTTGTTAGACCAAGCCCGAATTGCTGCTATGAATACCAAATGGGACGCCAGCTCTGATGCTCCCGAAAAGCAAGTTGGTAAGATTGTTTATAATTTCAACTTGAATTAGAATAAAAATTGTAAAATTATTTTAGGACGATACTGCTTTTCAACCGAATGTAACTTTCTGTAATTTGCAGTTTGTAAAATAACAACACTTGTTTTCCATTGTATACAAAATTTACAAATACAAAACTCTCTTTAAATTCAGCCTAAAAACCCACTCGAGCAATAGCGAACTGACGAAATAATTACAGCAAAGGCTTTTACAAGTAGTTCTTATCTAAACTTGTATTGTTGTTGCTCCAGTTATCAAATCATGAATTGCTCTTTTTCTGGGGTTTTTAAATATTGTTACATACGAAAACCATCCAAAAATAAATTTTGAAATAAAACGAAAAAAGGATCTTACTATATTCAGTTTTTTAGAATCATTAGAACTCCTACGTATTCTGATATTCATTATGTGATTTCCAAGGGTTGCACCGAAAGTTATGCAGATTGGTTCGTACATTATAAGGGAAATGAATGATAAAGCTCTGACCCAAGTTGGAACATTTTCAAAATAGTTTAATATTCCAGCAATTAAGAAAGCTACGCCTATAAGTAATAAAGTGTCAATTGTAGATGACTTTGTTCTATCTAATAAAGTTGCCGTTGGATTATTCATTTAATTTAATAGGATGTGGTTTAGCATTACTTGTAAAATTCTAGTGGTTTGGGATTTCGGAGCCAATTCTTTTCGGCTAAACGAATATATGAATAAAAACGATAATTCCACCAATACCCCAATCTCGCAAGCTGTTGGCAACTGTTATTTTCTTTTTTCAATTGGGTTGAAATTAATAAATCTATCAAAACTCTCAGGCTCATCTTTAATATTTTCAATTTCTTTCCATTTTCCATTTTTGTCAAGAATTTCAGTAATAATTCGTCCATCTCTTTGGTCAACATTTGCAAATTCTTTTAAGCTATCATTCTTGATTTTTAAGAAGTATGTTGTCTGCCCACCTGTTAATATGCATGCATCAATACAATCGAGCTTTTCATTATACATTAAGTTTGGAAAATTTTCTGAATTTTTTATCCAATTCAAAGATTTATTTTTGGGTGAATATAGAATTAGTGTTTGTACATTATTTCCTCCTCTTGCTGCCATCCCGCTTGTGAAAAGAATATCTTTTATATTATCATTATTAAAATCATTTACTTCTACTTTTAAATCGTTAATTCGAGTTCCTTCTATAGTTAAGCTATCTTTTATTTCACAATAATTAATATTTTTTTCATACAAATAAATTTTAATAAATGTATTATGATTAGTCCCAATTCGGTAAATATCTATTTTGTTTTTTATTCCGAAGTTAGTTGAATCAGAAAATCGCTCGAGAGTATCTAAAACAGCTAAGTTTTCAATTTTTGGGTGAATATTTTCAATATTTATAATCTTAGTTTCCTTTTTGCAACTAAAAAGTAGAAGTGATAATGTTATGATTAGTGTTTTTTTCATAATAGTTTCTAACTAATTTATAAACGAAACAACCATCCGTAAATACGCATATATTTCGAGTAGATTGGCAAAAGCTTATTTCGCATTCGTTTAATTCAAATATAGTCGTTTTAAAAAAAAACAGGTACTTAAAGCCAATACTATTCGTACTAATAACCAATAGCATTCGTACTTCGTACCAATAGTATTCGTACTAATAACCAATAGTATTGGTAGCAAGCACCTATACTATTATGGAAAACCACCAATAAAACAGGTGTTAAGCACCAACACTATTGGTACGAAGCACCAATAAGACAGGTACTTCATACCAACAGAGCAGGTGTTTCGTACCTCTATATTTTGAATTTACTTTCTCAATTACTTTAGTTTCTTACAAGAATGTCCTTGCGAGGAACGAAGCAATCACATCAAAATATATTTTATTTCAAGCATTACGGATTAATTTATTAGTGAGATTGCTTCGTTCCTCGCAAGGACTATGTTTGCGGAATTGGAGTGCGTGAGGGATAGTAGCTAGCTACCGAAGGCGCGGATAGCCCGACCGCAATAAAAAAAGGGGGCGAACTCTAGATAATCTAAAGTAGCCCCTTTTTTTATTGTAGTCACGCCCAAATAATTATTACTTCGGACTTGTAGCGATAACGAATTTTAAATTGTTCTTCACTCCTATTTGCAATACATCGACTAAATCTTGCACTTGCAAATTGAACGGAATCCTTACGATAACCGTTTGGTCTTTTTGAGTATTCATCTTTGACATCAAAGTAGTTTCTAATTCTTCGAAAGCAACGGGTTGCTTGTCGATGAAAAATTTCTTATCCTCAGTAACTGATAAACTTATGTATTGATGATTTGTTTTTTCGTTGGTTTTAGACTTTGGCAGTGTCATTTTGATAACGTTTGGATTCGCCAAAGTGGAAATAATCAGGAAAAACAGCAACAAAAAAAACATGATGTCACTCAAGGATGAAGTGGCTACTTCGGCGTGAAATCTTCTTTTTCTTTTGATTGACATAATTTATGCTTTTTGAATAATATTCACGAATTCTAATATTTGCTTTTGCACTTTTAAAGCATAATTATCGATTTTTCCGTTCAGTAAGTGATACGCACTATAGGCAATAATCCCCACAATTAATCCTGAACCACTACTGATCATTTTTTCGTATAAACCACCAGAGATATTACCAATACTGATGTTTTCGGTTACTGAGATGCTATAGAAAATCTTAATTACTCCCGAAATTGTTCCGATAAACCCAAGGGTTGGTGCAATACCTGCGATAAGTCCTAATTGTCCTAAATGCTGTTCCATTTGAGCAATTTCGATATCGGCGGCGCGATCCATATTGGATTCAATTTCGGCGATGGGACGACCTATTAATAAAATCCCCTCTTTGATTACATTTCCAGAAGCTGTATTGGTTCTTTCGGTTATAGAACGAGCCAAATCAAAGTTTCCTGCTGTCAATTGTTCCTTGACATCACGCATTAAAAGCGGGTCTACTTTGGACACTTTATTGATAAATAAATACCTTTCTATTATCACATAAAAAGTGTAAAATAATAATATTGCGATTGGAATTAGAAAAAATCCTCCTTTTAAAATAAATCCTAAAACAGAGATTTCAGTGTTCGGTGCTATCTTTTCCACAACAACATTGGAAGCAGTAGCAAGAGTATCAGCTTGTAATTGTATAAAACTAAACATATTTTATTTTGGGTTTATAATCGTTAATTCTAAAAAATATTTCAATTTTGCAGAAACTATTTTTCACTGTAATATTAAACTAAAAAAAGTAAAAAATATTTCAATTTACAACTATTTTATCAAAAATAAATGAACTATCAAGAAACCACAAATTGGATGTTTAACCAACTCCCAATGTATCAATTACAGGGAGCATCGGCTTATAAGAAAGATCTAACCAACGTAAATTTACTTGCCAATCATCTTGATAACCCTGAACAAAAACTAAAATGTATACATGTTGCAGGAACCAACGGCAAAGGTTCTACCTCGCACATGCTTGCTTCGATCCTGCAAGAAGCTGGTTATAAAGTGGGGTTATATACTTCGCCACACTTAAAAGATTTTAGAGAGCGAATCAAAATTAACGGTATTGAAATCTCCGAAGAATTTGTTTGTGATTTTGTTGCTCAACATAAATCTTTCTTTGAAGCCAATGATATGAGTTTCTTCGAAATGACGGTTGGTTTGGCTTTTGATTACTTTGTAAAAGAAAAAGTTGATATCGCTATTGTTGAAGTTGGTTTGGGCGGAAGACTTGATGCTACGAATATTATTACTCCTTTGGTTTCGGTAATTACAAATATTGGGATTGATCATGTTCAATTTCTAGGCAATACCTTGGCGTCTATTGCAACTGAAAAAGCTGGAATTATAAAGCCTGAAATTCCTGTAGTTATTGGTGAATATACTCCTGAAACTAAGCCTGTATTTTCAGCAAAAGCAGAAGAAAATAAAGCAGAAATATATTTTGCATCAGAATTGATTTCAGAAACTTATCCTTCGGATTTGATAGGCGATTATCAGCAACATAATAAAAAGACAGTTGTACAAACTTTCAAAATCCTAAACGAGCAAACAAATTTTAAAATAAGTCCAGAGAGCATAAAATCTGGTTTATTGCATGTCATAAAAAATACTGGTTTATTGGGTCGATGGCAACAATTGGGTGAAAACCCAAAAGTAATTTGCGATACTGCGCACAACAAAAATGGTCTCGAAATTGTTCTGAATCAAATACAAAAAGAAACCTATTCAAACTTACATATTGTATTGGGCGTAGTCAATGACAAAGAACTAGATGAAGTACTGCCTTTGTTTCCAAAAAATGCTACATATTATTTTTGCAAACCAAATATTCCTCGTGGTTTAGACGCTACTTTATTACAAGAAAAAGCCTTATCTTTTTCTTTAAAAGGAAATAAATATGATTCTGTGATAGAAGCATACAACTCGGCTAAGAATAACTCTACAAAAGAAGATTTTATTTATATAGGCGGAAGTACCTTTGTAGTTGCTGAATTACCGTTAAATAAGGAAAACTAAACGATCTTTAATTTTTCTCTCAAAATAAACTTAGATATCGTAATTACTTGATTAACAATTAACTAACTTTATAAGTGTTTTATGTTAATTAATCATTTAATTTTTAGTTTATTATGAGAAAGAGAGACTTTTTTTCGTTGGGAACGTTAATTTTAACATTCCTCCTAAGCATAAATAGTTATGCTCAAGATCCCCCCAAACCTGTATTTATTACTATGACTACACTACACAGAAATTTTAATACCGATGGTAAGGATTGGAAGGCAACGGAACAAGAGTATTTCGACAAAGTAACCAGCAAAAATGACTTAATATTAGGTTCCGAAATCCTAACGCATTATTACACTGATAATAGCTCTGAGGTAATATTAGTGAGTGTTTATAAAACTTGGGAAGATATTGAAAAATCAAATACTGTCTCCGAAGACCTCATCAAAAAAGCTTGGCCTGATGAAAAAGTCAGAACTGCTTTTTTTGACAAACAAAACAGCTACTACATGCCTATGCATTCTGATGAAATTTACTCTTCTATTGAAACAATAGGATCAAAAGAATTCAAAGCTACCAACAAAGAACCCATGATTGTATACATTCGAAGATCGCAAATGTCTATGAGCGGAAAAGGAAAAGGCATGAAAGAATACAATGAAAAAGTAACATTCAAAGATCCATTCATCAAAGGCTATTATCCGTTTCGCCACGCTTGGGGCTCCGATAGCAGAGACTTTATGGAAGCCTATTTCTACGACTCTTTTGGAGATATCGAAAAATCAAATCTAAAACAAGATGAATTAGCAAAAGCTGCATGGCCTAAAGAAGAGGACAGTAAAGCTTTTTTTGATCAATTAAAATTAGCGTTTACAGGAATTCATGGTGATAATATCTATCATAATTTACCTGGTGCTTCCAAATAAATAAAAACAGTACAAATTGTATTAGCATTTCCATATATACAATTTGTGCTGTTTTTTTACATCTCCTTTTTTCAATATAAGAATGACTATCATTGAAATTACAGAATAATACTATCGATTTTACACTTTATTTAAATTCAGTGTTCCAAAATTTATTTTTATTAATCTAAGATTTATAGTTTGTTAACAAAGAACAAATACTATTAGTCTAGTTTTGAAAAAATTAAATTCCAAGCCACTACAACATGCAAAAACTCTACTTTTTAATGCTATTTCTTAGCATTAATTCTTTTTCAATGCCAGCTTTCGAAAGTTTTATACTTACCAATGATGGATCAAAGATTACCATAAAAACTAGTTATTTTCGAATTGACAATACCGAAAAGGTCGTCTACTATAAACTACCAAACTCGGATATTGAAAGCAAGATTAAATTTAAAGATTTTGATTATATTCATATAGGTACTAATAAATTTAAAACCTATAAATTAAACAATTCTAAAGAAGTAAACGGTTATTTTGTTCTATCTGATACAGCTTCCAAAACACTCATTTTTACAACTAAACCAAATGAAGATGAGGAAAGTTCTAAGGTAAACTACGTCTTTTATATATTAGATTTAAATAATAATATTATAGATAGCCTTGAATTTGATAATCTTAAAAATGCAAAATCAAACAATTCACGCGCAGATATTTTTTCTAAAATTCAATTTTATTTTAAAGACTGCGAAATGTTAATTACACGAATTGAGTCTTATGATAAGCTATCGGCACAGAATCAAAATCTAGACATCTTAGATTTTTTTAATTCTCCAGTATATATAGAATGTATAAAATAAAAAAGCTCCCAATCATTTGGGAGCTTTTTTATTTTATAATAGCAACTATGTTCTAAAATTGCTGTTCTCTAATTATCCTCGGTATCCTTAGTTTCTTCAATATCTTCTCCTTGTTTACCAACTTTTACTTTTGGATTATTATTAGTACCTGTCACAGTAAGTGGAATTCCAAAAAGTCCAAAAGGTGGTAATCCTAATCTCATTTTAATATTCAATCGCCCATCAAGGCTCGATGTTCCTTCAATTCTTGGTCTGAAACCAGCAAACTTGAATTTGAAACGCTCAATAGTAATAACATTGTTTTTTACGGATGTTTTGATATCTACTTTGGAAAGTTCTGGATTTTTGATCGATTCATGATCTGTAGTTTTACTTACTGCATTAAACATCTTCATACCTTTCACTTTTACATCTTTTATGGACAGTACACCACCACCAATTAACGATGGATATACTGGCATCATTTGTTGATCCAATCTTCCTTTTACTTTGTAATCTAGTGATACAATTCCTTGTGCATCTTTGGCTGCGCTAGCCATTTCCTTGAACATATCCACTTCATCGTAAGCTCTTTTTATACTAAAATCAGTCGCTTTAAGATCAAATTCAAAAACAGCTTTTTTAGGCGTAAGCCCTTGATAAGCTGCATTCATAGCAACATTACATCCTATTAGATTAAATCCTGTATTTTGCATCAATATTTTGCCATTCTTCATTTTTACAGCTCCTTTTCCATCTTGTAAAATAAGCCCTTGATAATTAATTTTATGCGCAGTAGCATAAAATTGTAAATCCATATTTGATGGAATTAAAATCACACCTGTTTCTTGAGTTACAGGCTTTGATATGTTATTTGGATCAACAGTCGCAGGAATTGCAGAAACTGTCGTTGTACTAGACATAAATTCATCTACATTGATAAAATTTGAATTCAAAGTAAATGAACCTCTTAAAGTACCATTTTTAGAAGACATAAAATTGAAAACATTTTTCAAATAGCCATTCATTTTAAAATCTGATTCTCCATAAGAAGTCAAAAATGTATTGAAAGACATTTTATCTTGATTGAATCTAAAAATCCCCTCTTTAATCAACAACGGTTTAGGCAAATACTCTGTGGCTATCTTTATATTTCTAATTTCCAGAGTTCCCTTATTTTGTAATTTACTGTAATCTCCTTTTTCAGCATAGCTTTGAACTCCTTTCAATTGTAAATCGGCTTTTATAGAACCATCTACATCTAATCCTTTTTGAGAAAACACTTTATATATTTTACTAATATTCAATACCCCTTTTGCTTTGATATCATAATTTAAATCGTCAAAGTTTTTCAAATCAGCCTGAACCCAAAATGGCTCTCCCTCAAAAGTAAAAGCAGCAGGTTTCAAAACTACCGATAGACCGTCGTAAGTTCCTTTTTGATTATTTATGTTGGTAACAACATTAATATCGGTTATTGGATTTGGATAATACTGCGTTTTTACAAATCCATTTTTCAAATTCAAAGTCCCATTAGCATTTGGGAAAAGCTTATTTTTTTTATCAAACTTCCCTTTAGCCTTCAAATCACCAACAAGCATCCCTTTTAATTCTATATCTGGAATTCCAAGTGCACGATTTAATTTTTCTAAATCAATTTGAGAATTCAAAGCCAAATCAATGTCAGGAGTTGTCATTCCGTTCATTTTTAATCTGGTTTTAAGATAATTTTTATCAATATTTAAAGATACATTTCTTGCATCCAATATTAAAAGTTCTGGATTCAAGTTAGGCACTTTGGTACTAATGTCCATATCTAAATTAGAGACTGGGAAAGCGCTTTTTTTATAATTCACAAAACCATCTTTCACTTTAAAATCCAAATTTAAATTGGGTCCTATATTTTGTGATGCAATGTATTTTCCTTTTAGGGAAAACAATAAATCTACATTCCCTTTTAACTCAGTGTCTTTAAGCCACGTAATATATTTTGGAGGAAAAGCAGTAAAAAGGTCATAGAGATTACTTTTATTCGATTTTAAAAGAAAATCAATATTATATCCATCTTTCAAGAAATCAAATTTCCCTTTAAAATCTACCAAAAGTTTATTAATTGACAAGTCATTTTCTTCAAAAACAAAAGACAATGAATGGGTGTTTATTTTGGTAATTAAATCTCCATCTATTTTTTTGTTCATCAAGTAGGGTTCATTTTCATAAATGATGTTCAGCTTTTCAATTTTTAATTTAGAATGCAATTCAAATATTGCCTGGCTTAAATCACCATTCCCAAGATAATTAAAACCAACAGCATCTACATGAACATTGGTAGATTGATCGTCATAAATAAGTTTACTGTTGTTGATTTCAATTTCTTCTAATTTTATCCCTGTATCTGATTCTTCTTCTTTTGAAGTTGTTTCCTTTTCGGCTTTGTATATATTATAATTGGCTTCCCCATTTTTATTGACTTTTATATTCACCAATGAGTTGGAAAGGAAAATTTGATCAATTTTTATATTTTCTCCAAAAACAAGACTGCTCAAGTTAATTCCAAAAGCAATTTCATCTGCACTAACTAATTTTTCGTTTTGAAAAGGAGCAGATCCATTAAGATTGAATTTCGTCAAAGTCAAAGTTAACGATGGAAAGTGTGTAAAGAAAGAAACTTGGGCATCCGAATAATTTAACTCTCCATTTAATTTTTGATTGGCAGTTTTTTTGACTTGTTCTTTTATTTTATCTGAAAAAATCAAAGGAGTAATAAACATGAGACCTAATAAAACTACTAGAGTAATACTAGTATATTTTAAAATTTTAACTCCGATAGCTTTATAATTGGTTGTTGACATGTATTTTGGGTGCTGAATTAAAAAATAAAAATGATAAATTATTTGCTAATGCAAATTGGCTTTTAACCATGTACGGTTTCACTTTTGCCATAATTGGTAATAATAGAAGTTTCAAACTCAATCCATTCTTGCCAACGTTTATCTACGTCAAAATTATCAGTATATTTTCGAGCAAACCCAAGGAACGTAGTATAATGTCCCGCTTCCGAAATCATAAGATCTCTATAAAACTTAGCTAATTCAGGGTCTTTTATATTCTCAGATAAGACTTTAAATCGCTCACAGCTTCTAGCTTCAATCATTGCTGAAAACAATAAACGATCTACTAAAGCATCTTTTCTACTTCCATCTTTTTTCATGAATTTAAAAAGTTCATTAACATAATGGTCTTTGCGTTCTCTGCCCAAAGTTAATCCGCGGCTTTTTATTAAATTGTGAACTAATTGCAAATGATCTAATTCTTCTTTGGCAATAACTAACAATTCTGTCACTAATTCCTCTAACTCTGAGTTATAGGTAATCAAACTGATTGCGTTTGAAGCAGCTTTTTGTTCACACCAAGCATGATCTGTCAATATTTCTTCAATATTAGACTCTACAATATTTACCCAACGTGGGTCTGTAACTAACTTTAATCCAAGCATAATACATAATTTTATGTTCTGCAAAATTAGTGTTTTCTTAGGTATTTTCCACCTAAATGATGCTTTAACCAACCAAATTGCATTATTTTGCATCATTATCTTTAATTATGATGCAACAAACTCAAATCCTTTTAATCATTGGCTTTGTATGGCCCGAACCCAATTCTTCTGCCGCCGGTGGTCGTATGTTGCAATTAATCACTGAGTTTCAAGAACAAGGTTTCAGCATCACATTTGCTAGCCCAGCAATGGATAGCGATTTTATGGTTGATTTATCCTTATTAAAGGTAGACAAAAAATCAATTGCTTTGAATTCTTCCAGTTTTGATATTTTTATTAAAGAGCTGAATCCCAACATCGTTTTATTTGATCGATTCATGATTGAAGAACAATTTGGCTGGAGAGTTGCCGAGAATTGTCCCGATGCCTTACGAATATTAGACACTGAGGATTTGCATTGTTTGAGACAATCAAGACAAAAAGCCTTTAAAGCTCACAACGAATTTTCTGTTTTTGATACTTTAAAAGAAGACGTAGCCAAAAGAGAAATTGCTAGTATTTTGAGATGTGATTTATCTTTAATTATTTCTGAATTTGAAATGGAATTATTAAAAACTACTTTCAAAGTAGATGAAAAATTACTGTATTATTTGCCTTTTTTATTGGATACCATTTCGAACGAGACATTTGAGAACCTTCCTTCTTTTAACGAAAGAAACAATTTTGTCTTCATAGGCAACTTTTTACATGAACCCAATTGGAATGCAGTACAGTATTTAAAAGAAACTATCTGGCCTTTACTAAAAAAACAATTACCGAACGCTGAACTTCATGTTTATGGAGCTTATCCATCGCAAAAAGTAACACAATTACACCAACCTAAAGAAGGCTTTCATATCAAGGGTAGAGCAAATAATGCTAATGAGGTAGTTAAAAATGCTAGAGTTGTTTTGGCTCCTTTGCGTTTTGGAGCAGGCATTAAAGGAAAATTAATTGAAGCCATGCAATGCGGAACACCAAGCATTACCACTACTATTGGTGCTGAATCAATGCAAGGGCAATTACCCTGGAACGGATCTGTAACTGATGATATACACGAATTTACAAAAGCCGCCACTGACTTATATAAAGATGAAAAGCTTTGGATAGCAGCACAACAAAATGGAATTGCTATTATCAATCAACGCTATTCTAAAAAGTTGTTTGAAAAAGATTTTGTTGCCAAAATTCGATTTCTACAATCCAACTTAGGGAAACACCGTCTGGATAATTTCTTAGGTTCATTATTACAGCACCACACTTTAAACAGTACTAAATATATGTCACGATGGATTGAAGCCAAAAACAGCAAAAAAGATTAAAACCAATTCGAAAAGAAAAACGAATTGAAAGATTTTGTGCTTTTTGATTGTATTATTACATCAATCATCCCTATTTTAGAATCAATAACACTAAAATTTTGAATGCTTTTACTTCAAAAGCTACTTAATCCCGATTATAGATTCCGTTTATTTATAAATAAAATCATTTTTTTTACATTTTAAAACACTAAATATTAAGCTACTGACAATTTTACTAAAATAAAATGTAAAATTTCTTTTGAAATGTTTTGCATAAGCGAAAAACTAGCCTATATTTGCACTCGCAATAACGAAAGACATTGCAACCCGAAAGGGCGATTAGCTCAGCTGGTTCAGAGCACCTCGTTTACACCGAGGGGGTCGGGGGTTCGAACCCCTCATCGCCCACCAAAAAACTCCTTAAGAAATTAAGGAGTTTTTTTATGTCTACATTTTCCGTTTCGAATAATAAGATGTATCCATAACAAAATTAGATACTACATAGATAATTTAATTAAATCTTTTGAATTTCTTTTTATCAATTCTCATATAATTTGTTGACATACTATCTATGCTTTGTCCATGTCTTTGACCTGTCCTTATGTTATGTTTTTTTTTAAAATTGATACAATAATTAAAGCCCTCCAAAATTACTCTGGAGGGCTTTTAAATCCCATAACTAATTAACCAAAATTTATTCCGGGATTAGATTTGGATCAAGAGGAGCTGTTGTAAATATAAAAGAGTCAACATTTACTTCCATCGCAGTCGCTCTTGGTATATTACCACCTTTACATTCTATTTTCATTTCAAAATCTTTTGAAGGGTCAAAATTACTCAAATCACCTTCACCTGGATTTATCTTAATAGATCTCCAAACCCATTTATTATTAGTAGGAGCGAATTTATAATCATCTCCATAACCTTGAGATCCAGTAAAATGCATCCATCCGCCTCCTAAGTCTAATTGAAAATACCCTTGTTTAGCACCTGTATTCAAAAGGAAGTTAACCCAAAGACCATTAGAATATGCAGCTGAATCAAGAGCAGCAACATTCCATGAAGCCGTACCTATTGTACCGTCCCATTCATTAGAAACTGCAGTTATAGATGCATAATTAGCACCCTGATTATATCCTTCTAAACCTGCCATTCCAGTAGGGAGAATACTCCATTGAGAACCCGCAGCTGTCTCGCAATTCCAAGCAATTGTTGGTGTTAATGGACCATCAGTAATCATTACCTGATCTACTGCAATATAGAAAGGTGTTCCATTTACATTACCACCACGGAACTGAATACCAATTCTGTCTAATTTTCCTTTCACAACAGAGAATCCCATTGCTTCAAGATCATAAGAACGCCATTCCCAACCAGAAGTATGGATTTTGTAATCATCACCATATCCGAAAGCACCTGTAAAATGCTTATCCTCAGTAGATCCATTAGCGGTAATAATAGGTTGGACATAACCCTCACCACCGGCAGTGTTTACCAAGAAAGTAATGTGCGGATGATTGTATGCTGACAAATCGTATCCTCCACCATTATTATCATTTTCAACTTTCAAGTAAATACCATTCCAACCATTCCCAGAAGCTGCTTTAACTTCTAAAGCTTTTCCATATTGTCCATCAATAGTATTGTATGCAAATGGCGTTAAAGCATCACCTGTAACAGGATTGAAAGGTGCATCAAAATCTGCAATCATTAATGTCTGTTTTGACGAATAAGTAGTGGTAGGCTTAACAACAATAACTCCTGGAGAAGTTTGTTTATCTCCAGTCTTAGGAGTCATTTCTATAGTAGTCAATTCTCCAATTTCTATATTAGTGCCTACAGAAGAAAAAGAAGCTTTTTCTGATGTCGAAGCACCAAACACAGAAACAACTATTCCGTTCACTTTGACTTCTTTAATCAAATCCATATTTTCACCTTGTAATACAAAAGGCTTCCCTTTTTCAATACTAGCAGGCCATGCGGTTACTTTTGCTGGGTAAAACTTAGGAGTAATATAATCACTAGCTGTGAATTCCCTTTTATACTTATTTATAATAGTAATCGGTCCACTTTCAATCTGACGTGGAACTTCTACAATCATAGAATCATCATTTTGAGATATGATTTTGAACACAAAAGGTCCAACAGCAACATTTGTAACAACGTCCATATTTGTTCCTTCTAAAGTAATCTGATCCCCAACAAATGGAGTTTCATTTGAAATTTCAGTAATAGTTGAAACAGGGAGATTGATATTAGAATCATCAGTAAAAACCGATTCTTCGCAACTGTATGATAGAACCGAAATAACGGCAATCAATACTATTTTAATTATATTATTTTTCATATAATAGTTTGTTTTTAGTTGTGATAGACATCAAGCATGATTTTAAATTCAATTAAACACTAAGTGAAAAAGAAAATCACGCTCGATCTCATAATTTTTTTCAAATTTAGTAACCTGGATTTTGTTCTAAATTCCATGCCTGTACTTCTGTTATTGGAATAGGCATTAAAGGTACTTTATGACCAAGTGGTCCATCGATTGATTTAGCTGTAGTATTTGCCTTGATGCTAGGGAATTGCTTATAATCTTTTAAGCCTAACCCGTAACTTTGACCCGGAGCACGAAGGGTGTTTTTTTCATTATCCATAACGTCTAAATATCTTCCTGTACGTACAAGATCGTAAAAACGAAGTTGTTCCATAGCTAATTCCAAGCGGCGCTCTTTCCAAATATCTTGTAAAAGTTGATCTCCTGTTGAAGTTATATTTGGTAAGTTAACTGATGTAGGTGCAGCACTATAGTCCATTTTTCCTTCAGCATACCCCATACAATAAGTACTGTTTCTTGCTCTATTACGAATCATATTCAATTTTTCTTTAGCTTCATCAAATTTATTTAGATACCAACAAGCTTCAGCATGCATTAACAATACATCAGCATAGCGAATAATTTTAATGTTGCGATCAGCAGCTTTAGGAAGTGCAGGTTTTGTCGGAAGTGCTGCTTTACGATTTAACCAATCAGAACCTTGTTGGTCACGATCATATTTCTTTTTAGCACCATATAAGATTCCATTATTAAAACTTTCGCCATAAACTACACAAGATAATCGAGGGTCATTGGTAACTGAAACGTTATAAGCATTAACCAAATCAGGTGTTGGATTATTGAATCCCCATCCTGAATCATCTTTACGATTTCCTTGGAAATTATAGAAATTCGTACCTATAGAAGCTGGAGCAAGATCAGTTGCCCCCTGACCAAACTGAACTTCAAAAATAGATTCTGAATTATTTTTTTCTTCTGTTTCCCATAATTTAGCATAGTTTGGCACTAAAGTATATTCTCCTGAATTAATCACAGCATTAGTTTGATCATAAACTTGTTGCCATGTAGTAGTATTTTGAGCATCAGTACCTATTTGATACATATAAATACGTGCTAATAAAGCTCTAGCAGCTCCTTTGCTTACTCTACCAGTTTCAGCAACAGGTATAGTTCCTTTTTCTGGTAAAAAATTAATTGCTTTTACTAAATCTGATTCAATTAGTTTATAGCATTCATTAAGAGATGCACGTTTAGTCGCACCAAATTCTGAAGGCTGTACTGAACTTGTAAAAATCGGAACACCACCATAAATACGAACCAAATACCAGTAAAAGTAAGCCCTCATAAATGAAGCTTCACCAATTAGCCTATCACGCACAGCAGGAGTCCAAGTCACCTTAGGAAGGTTGTCAAGCGCATAGTTTGCTCTTGAAACTCCCCAGTATCCGTGTATCCAATAATCACTTGCAAAAGGAATTTGTGAAGTCAATGTAAAATTTAACATGTCCCACATCGTAGTAAAATCACCATCATTACTCCCTTTTTCAGCATCATCACTTCGTATGTCTCCAATTATAAAATCATTGTGATGAGCCATCCATTGTCCATCAGGACCTGCTCCTTCGTCAAGTTGAAGCATATCATAAATACCAACTATTGACCGAACACCATTTTCTTGAGTGTCAAAATAATTCGCACTATTCTCTGATCCTTGAGGCTCAAGATCAAGGAAATCTGAACAGCCTGAAAAACCAAGTGTCAGGACTGTTAAAAAGAAAAAATATCTTACTTTTTTCATAATCATCTATATTTTTTTAAAAGTTAACGTTAATTCCAACTGAATATGTAGTCGGTTGTGGATAATTAACCATATCAATACCAGAATAGAATGGATTTCCAAACAAGCCATATAATTCAGGATCAAGACCAGAATACTTAGTTAAAGTCATCAGATTATCTATAGTAGTATAGATTCTAAAGTTTTTAATTCCGATTTTTTTCGTGTCTCCTGTAGGAATAGTATACCCTAATTGAATGTTTTTTAATCTAAGATATGAACCATCTTCTACGTATAAATCAGAGAAGTTATCCGTGTTGTTATTTAAATCTGCAGCATCTAAACGCGGTACATTAGAATTCGAATTTGCTGGAGTCCATGAGTTTACAGCCATATCACGACTTATATTAGTTTCAAACATTTTTGAACTATATAAACTTTGTCTCATTGCATTCACAGTTTCATTACCGTAAGATCCAACGAAAAACATAACCATGTCAAAACCTTTATAAGATAAATTAACATTAAAACCTCCTGTTAATTTAGGAGTAGCACTTCCTAAATAGGTCATATCATCTTCTGTAATTTTTCCGTCACCATTTCGGTCAACAAATTTTACATCTCCAAGTCCTGCATTTGGTTGAATAGCAGTTCCGTCTTTTTTGTAAGCATCTAATTGATCCTGAGTTTTGAAAAGGCCATCAGTTTGGTAACCATAGAAATAAGCAATTTCTCTTCCAACTTCAGTTTTAGTAGTATTCCCTAATCTACCTACACTACCACTACGAATTGGATCACCTCCTGCTAAGCTGGTAACTTCATTTTTAATTACAGCAAAGTTTAATCCTAAATCGTATTTGAAAGCATGTTTATTATTTGCATAATTCAAAGTAAACTCAAAACCTTTATTTTGCATCGTTCCTGCATTTACAGCAGGTCTTTGCTTACCAGCATACATAGGGATAGGTTTTGAAAGAATCATATCCTTTGTATTTCGAACAAAATAATCTACAGTTCCAGTTAGTTTATTATCAAATAAACCAAAATCAACACCTAAATCGATCTGTTCTGAACTTTCCCAAGTAAGCTCCTCATTAGCAAGTTTTTGCTGCACGGTACCCTCTACAGGAGTCCCGTTTAGAACATAGTTATACCCTCCATTTACACTAGAAACGTAATCAAAGTCACCCGCACTTCCTTGATTACCAACTAACCCCCAACCTGCACGTAATTTCAGCGTTGACAATGTACTTGCAATACTTGACATAAATGATTCTTTGCTGATATTCCAAGCTGCCGCAAAAGAGGGGAATGTACCCCAACGTTGATCACCTAAAAATTTTGAGCTTCCATCTACACGTACGGTACCTGTCAATACATATTTATTATCCCAAGCAAAGTTTCCTCTGAAAAACCCTGACTCTAAACGGTTTTGACTTTTCCCTCCACCAACACCAAATAAAACAGCATTTTGATGAGCTCCAAGATACTGTAATGATGAAGAATTAGGAACATCGTATCCTTTACCCCAAATATCAGATGATTCATTAGATTGTAATTCCATACCTAATGTAGTATTGATATTTAACTTGCTTATATTTTTATTGTAAGAAAAATAATTAGTATTTACCCAGCTCCATGCATAAGTTCTACTCTCATAAAGATTGGATACATCATTTTTTTGCGTTGGAGTAATAAAATACTTTGGGACATATTGTTTGTATTCATTGAAATCTAAAGTTGATCCAAACTGTGAACGGAATGACAATCCTTTAACGAATATATCATCAAACTGTAGGTAGAAATTACCCATTACCCTATTGCCAATATTTTTTATATTATTTTCTAAATCGATTGATAATGCTGGGTTTCTCTGTGATGGTGAGTAATAAATTTCACCAAAAGTTCCTGTATAGCTATCAAAAGGTACAGATATAGGATCAGAGCGTAAAGCTCCAGGAATTGTTCCGTTATAAAAATCGCTAGTACCACTACCTGGCTTTTCATAGTGAACATAATTATAATTCATCCCGAACTTAATCTTGTCTGTTAATTTGATATTATTATTTGAGTGGAACATAAATTTTGTAAGTTCCGTTCCCTTAACAATCCCTTCTTCATCAGATATTGTAACACCAGTGTCATAAGAATAATTGTCTGTATGCCCGCTAATACCAATGTTGTAACGCGTACTTATTGCTTGTTGATAGATGTATTTTTGCCAGTCAGTACCTTTTAAATAGTTTCCAGCTGCTTGTTGATCAAGGACATAATTGATTATATCATCCGTCATCCCAATAGATTTTCGTGCATTTGCAAATTCAGTAGCATCAGCAAGATCTAAACGTTTAGAAACTTCTGAAACCCCTGTTAATACAGTAGCTGATACATCAAACTTACCACTTTTAGAACCTGCACGTGTTTTTATAAGTATAACACCATTAGCTCCACGAGAACCATATATAGCAGTTGCTGAAGCATCTTTTAATACTTCCATACTTTCGATATCAGTAGGTGCAATGTGCTGAATATCACTCATTGGAAATCCATCAACTACATAAAGTGGATCTGAGTTATTAATTGTGCCGACACCTCGAATACGTATCTTAACACCTGCACCTGGGCTACCAGAATTAGATATTACATTTACACCAGCCACACGACCTTGTAGTGCTTTAGCAGCATCTACTGAAGTTGCTTTATGTAAATCAGTAGCATTTACTTTTGAAACACTACCCGTAACATCACTTTTACGCATAGTACCGTAACCTACAACTACAACTTCTTTCAAGTCTTCAGCACTTGAATGTAAATTTACATTAATGATTGATTGACCATTAATGCTAACCCTTTTGGTTTCAAAACCTACAAAAGCAAATTGTAATGTAGCATTTGCAGGAGCATCAATAGAGTATGTTCCATCAAAATCAGATGAAGCTGATTTTTGAGAACCGACCACTGAAATATTTACTCCAGGAACAGTAAGACCTTTGTCGTCTTTAACAACCCCTGTAACTTTGGTTTGCGCAGTAATACAATTACACGACAATAATAAAAATAAAATCAAAGGAATCGTCTTGTGATTGACCTCCCAATGAAATAAATTAGACAATAATTTTTTCATAATAAAAATTTGTTAGTTAAGTTCATTAATCTTTAAATAGCTATTTCAAAGATTTTTTTGGTGTTAATTATTTATGATTAATAATTAACAAACTTATAACAGAATTTTACACTTAGTTAATATTATTATATCATTATGCAGTGCAATATTTTCAAAACTAAAAATACAATTGAGTATAATAAAATTATTCAACATTTTTTTTTAATTATTATTATTTAATTCGTAAAAAACAACACATATAGTGAATTTCAAAAATAAAAAAAAGCCTAAAATATGTTTTAGACGATTTCTAAATCTTATCAGGAAGATCTATTATAATATTCTCTTTAGTCCTGAGAAGTCATCTCTGTACTGGCTAGGGGTACATTCTTTGAAAACTTTAAAAATTCTGTTGAAATGTGAGATATTATTAAACCCAGATTTGAATGCAACCTCTGAAATACTAAGGTCTTTCTCGACTAACCATCTAGTTGCATATCCAATACGAATATCATTTACATAATTAATAAATGTTTTTCCTGTACGTTTTTTTATAAAACGATTAAAAGAAATAATAGTCATATTTACTACACTAGCAACTTCTTCAAGTGTTATTTTTTCTGCAAACTTTTTCTGGATATAGTCGTAAATTAATTTCATTTTATCGCATTCAATAAAATCGTCATTTTCCGATGTAAATGTTGACAAAAGCCTTTGGTTACGGGTGTTTGCCAGGTCATAGAGTATCGATGTGATTTCTAAAAAATAATCCATGCCATCTAGCTTGGATATCATTTCTAACCTAGGAGCAATCATTATTGCGGTGCTTTTTGAAAATAAAATACCATATACTGATCGGTTAAACATTTCCTTTATAGGAGTCATGATTCTTCTAGATAATAAAGATTCATGAAAGATATCGCTATGAAATTGAATGGTTATTTCGTGAATGTTTTTGTTTTTACACTTGTGCTGTTCCCAACCATGATATAAGTTTGAACCCACTAATACCAGCTCAATATCTTCAATTTCAGCTATATTATCACCAACTACTCGCCTTATTCCTTTTCCATTTAATATAAAATTAATTTCAAATTCAGAATGATAATGTACTGGATAATCAAACTCATTTTTAATTCTGTCAAAAACCAAAAAGCTATCTCGAGCTGAAAGCGGAACTATTTCTCTATGAAATTTTTTAAAATTACTCATAACTGTGTGTTTTTTTTTTGCAATAATATGGTATTAAATTGATAAAATAATATTAACTACGGAGATTTTATTAATATATCTTTGAAAAATGAATTTATGTTTATTTGTATAAAGATGGTTTTTAAAGAACAAATCATTTTTTAAGACTATTATTTTTATCATTTTAATATAAAAACATTATAAATGCAGTAAATATTTTTCTTGAAACAATATAGTTTGGCTTGTTTTAAAGAGATCAAATTGAATTCTGGGAACTAAATAAAAACATCACACTTGTATTATGACTAAAACACACTATATATTACCGATTTTACTCACTTTTAGCAATGTCTATTTGTGTAGTGCGCAAAAATGTAATACTAAATTATCATTATGTGATAAAAAATCTACAGCACATACTAGCATATTGTATGAAAATTTGCGAAAAAAACTTACTAAAGAAGCGTTATTTGGTCATCAAGACGACTTAGCGTATGGGGTAAACTGGAAATATGAACAAGATAGAAGCGATATAAAAGATGTAGTCGGAGATTACCCCGCAGTTTATGGATGGGATATGACTGGAGTTGAAAAAGATGCGCTTAATAATATTGATGGAGTTCCTTTTGATAAAGAGATACAATTTATTAAAGATGGCTATACAAGAGGAGGAGTTATTACCATGAGCTGGCATATGGACAATCCACTTACTGATAAAGATGCTTGGGACACGACACCAAAATCTTTGATTTCAGCGCTGCCTGGAGGGAAAAACCATGAAAAATACAAATCCTATCTTGATAAAGGAGTTGTATTTTTTAATTCATTAAAAGATAAAAAAGGAAAAGTAATACCAATCTTATTTCGTCCATTTCACGAGCTCAATGGGACATGGTTTTGGTGGTGTAAAAATAATGCAAGTCCCGAAGAATTTAAGTCTTTATGGAGGTTTACTATGGATTATCTACAAGAAAAAGGCGTACATAATTTAATCTATGTTTACAATACTTCAGATTTTAAAACAAAAGAAGAATATCTAGAGTATTATCCTGGAGATAGCTATGTTGACATTGTTAGTTTTGATAAATATCAATATACAGATTCAAGTCAAAACGATTCGTTTATAAAAGATTATCAAAATGAATTAAAAATACTAAATGAAGTTGCTCTAGAAAAAAATAAATTAATGGCTGTTGCTGAAACAGGATATGAGGGAATTCCAGATCCAAAATGGTGGACAGAAATTTTCACAAAAGCTATTGGCGATTATAAAGTTTCTTATGTTTTATTATGGAGAAACCATGGCTGGCAAGAAAAAGAGAAAAAAATGCATTATTATGTTCCTTTCAAAGGACAGGTAAGCGAAAATGATTTTGTTGATTTTTACAATACACATCATTTCCTTTTTGAGAAAGACGCAGCAAAATTAAATCTATATAAAAAATAAAGACCACAAACCCCAAAAATGGAAGAAAGAATTAAGTTAAAAGAAAAAGTTGGATATGGATTAGGAGATGCAGCTTCATCAATGTTTTGGAAGATTTTCAGCATGTACCTTATGTTTTTTTACACAGATGTATTTGGATTAGCGCCTGCCGTTGTTGGAACAATGTTCTTAGTAACCCGTATTTGGGATTCATGTTTTGATCCTCTAGTAGGGATTCTTGCGGATCGTACCAAAAGTCAGTGGGGAAAATTTAGACCGTATTTATTATGGACAGCTATTCCATTTGCAATAATTGGAGTACTTACTTTTTATACACCAGATTTTAACGAAAAAGGAAAAATTATATATGCTTACGTGACTTACTCCTTAATGATGATGGTGTATTCTATCATTAATGTTCCTTATGCTTCTTTGCTTGGAGTTATGTCTGGCGACAGAAAGGAACGTACTACTTTATCTTCTTACCGCATGGTTTTTGCCTTTGGAGGAAGTTTATTAGCACTTTGGTTAATTGAGCCTCTGGTTAATCATTTCGGAGGAAGTTTGGATTCAAAAGAAGGTTGGTTACACACTGTTATTGTTTTCGGAATTATAACTACACTCTTTTTTTGGGGTTGCTTTTTTCTTACCAAAGAAAGAGTACAACCTATTAATGATGAAAAACCAAACTTAAAAGAAGATCTTGCTGACCTTCTAAAAAACAGACCTTGGTGGATTTTGTTGGGTGCTGGTGTTGGAGCATTAATATTTAATTCTATTCGTGATGGAGCCGCAGTTTATTATTTTAAATATTATGTAATTAGTACTGTGGAATATAGTTTCAACATCTTTGGAGAAAGTTTAACAATGTCTCCAACGACACTTTATTTAGTTCTAGGTCAAGCTGCTAACATCATTGGGGTAATTGCAGCCACTCCTATCGCTAATAAAATTGGTAAAAAGAAAACATTTTTCGGAGCAATGACCCTTGCGGCTATATTGAGTATTATTTTCTATTATTTAGGCAAGGAAGAGGTGTTACTTATTATGGTTTTTCAAGTCCTTATTAGTATTTGTGCAGGTTGTATCTTTCCATTGATCTGGTCTATGTACGCTGATAGTGCTGATTACTCGGAATGGAAACAAGGAAGAAGAGCAACAGGGCTTATTTTCTCTGCTTCTTCTATGTCACAAAAATTCGGATGGACAATTGGTGGCGCCGCAACAGGATGGTTATTGGGATATTATGGATTTCAAGCTAATGCAGTACAAACAGCCACAACTCAAACTGGAATACAATTAATGCTAAGCATACTTCCTGCAATTACAGCAACTATATCCGTTCTCTTTATTTTATTTTACCCACTAACGGAAGAAAAATTGCAAGTCATTGAGAACGAGCTTAATGATCAAAGAAAAAACAAATAAATATCACCTGATTTAGAACATTTAATTATGAACACAACTGCACAACTACCAGATTTAAAAGAATTAAAAACTGGGATTCAAAAACAATTTAACATATTATTACAAACCAAAAATGAACCTCAAGGGGGTATTGGGAATGGTATATACTCTCGTTATAAAAACCCAATTATAACAGCAGCGCATGCGCCACTTGAATGGAGATTTGATTTTAATCCAGAAACAAATCCTTTATTTTTAGAAAGAATTGCTATAAATGCAACATTTAATGCTGGAGCTATAAAATGGAATGATTCATACGTTCTTGTAGTACGTGTTGAAGGGGCTGATAGAAAGTCTTTCTTTGCAGTTGCCGAGAGTCCAAATGGTGTTGATAATTTCAAATTCTGGGAAAAACCATGTGTGATACCTCAAACGGAAGAACCAGATACCAATGTATATGATATGCGTTTAATAAACCATGAAGACGGATGGGTTTATGGTATTTTTTGTACCGAAAGAAAAGACAAATCTGCTCCCAAAGGAGATACTAGTACTGCTGTTGCTAATGCAGGGATTGTTCGTACAAAAGATTTAATTAATTGGGAAAGATTACCCGATTTGATTTCGAATACAGGACAACAACGTAACGTAGTATTACATCCAGAATTTGTTGATGGAAAATATGCTTTATACACGCGTCCACAAGATGGTTTTATTGATGTAGGAAATGGTGGTGGAATAGGACTTGGTTATGTAGAAGACATGACTAATCCAATAGTAAAAGACGAAAAAATCATATACGGTAAACAATATCATACCGTTTATGAATTAAAAAATGGACTTGGACCAGCTCCTATCAAAACGGAAAAAGGTTGGTTACATTTAGCACATGGTGTTCGTAATACTGCTGCAGGTTTGCGTTATACTTTATATATGTTTATGACTGATTTGAATGATATTACAAAAGTAACTCATGTTCCAGCAGGCCACTTTATGGCTCCAGAAGGTATCGAAAGAGTTGGTGACGTATCTAACGTTTTATTCTCTAATGGATGGATTGAGGATAAAGACGGTACAGTTTATATCTATTATGCTTCTTCAGATACCAGAATGCACGTAGCGGTTTCTTCTGTTGCTCAATTAGTGGATTACGTAACTAATACTCCCGAAGATACTTTGACATCTGCAGGTTCTGTAAATACAATTATCGAACAAGTTAATAAAAACAAAGAAATAGCATAATTGTGAATTCAAATTTAAAAAATCTAAAAATAGAACTAAAGCTTGAACTTCAAAGTATCCTTTCCTATTGGATGGAAAACACTAGTGATGAGAAAAATGGCGGTTTTGTTGGTCAAATAGATTACAATAATAATATAATTGTTGAAGCTGAGAAAGGGTCAGTATTAAATGCACGATTATTATGGACTTTTTCTGCGGCCTATCATATTTCGAAAAATGAAGAGCATTTAAACACAGCAAAACGTGCTTTTGAATATATATCAGCCCATTTTTATGATGCTGAATATGGCGGTATATTTTGGAGTATTTCCCCCAATGGTGCTCCAAAAGATACTAAAAATCAAATTTATGCTCTAGCTTTTGTTATTTATGGATTAAGCGAATACTATTCGATTACTCATGATGAAAAATCATTACAGCTTGCTATTTCTCTATATAATAAAATTCAAAAATATAGTTATGATTCGGAAAATGGGGGTTATCTCGAAGCTTTTACCCGTGATTGGCAACCAATTGATGATTTACGCTTAAGCGAAAAAGATGCCAACGAAAAGAAAACCATGAATACCCATTTGCATATTGTTGAAGGTTATGCGAATTTATACAAAGTTTGGAAAGATGAATCCTTACGAAAAGTCATTATTGAATTATTAGAAACTATCGAAAAATACTTTATCAATACTGAAACAGGACATTTACGATTATTTTTTGATGAAAATTGGGTAGAAAAGAAAGATGTTATCTCTTACGGACATGATATTGAAGCGGCTTGGCTATTATTACAATGTGCCGAAATTGCAGAAGAAGAAAAACTAATAGCTAACTATAAAAAATATGCCCTTCAAATTGCCGAAGTGACTAAAGAAGGAATAGATAACGATGGCGGTTTATGGTACGAATACGATCCTGAAACCAATGAATTAATGGCCGAAAAACATTGGTGGCCACAAGCCGAATTAATGATTGGATATTATACAGCTTGGCAACTTTCCGAAAAACAAGAATATTTAGACATTCTTTTTAAAAACTGGAATTTCACTCAAAAACATATCATTGATAAAGAAAATGGCGAATGGTTTTGGGGTGTCCTTAGCGATTATTCAAAAATGGATAAGGACAAAGCTGGCTTTTGGAAATGCCCATATCATAATTGTAGAGCTTGTATAGAATTAATCAATAGAATAGGTAGCTAGATAAATCTGTCTGTTTGTAATTGGAACCATTAAAATAATAAATATCAGTATGAAAAAATATTATATCTCTATATTTCTATGTGGAATATTGTCTTTATCAGTAGCATGTTCTAGTGATAACGTAGATCAGAAAACCAAACCTGTCACAGTTGTTGATCCACCTGTAGTTACTGATGGTTTGACTACACAAAATGCAAAAACCTATATGGTTGACCCTAATGCTACTGCAGAAACGGTTGCTTTATTTTATAACTTAAAAATGTTAGCAAAGACCAAATTTGCAATTGGTCAGCAAGATGCTTTTAATGGATTTTATAATAATGGATCTAATACAGAATCAGATATAAAAAAAATATCAGGACATGATCCTGCTCTTTTAGGATCTGACTTTATGTTTATCACCGATAAGAATAATAATGGAAAAGCTGACAATTGGTTTTATCAACAAGAAGTGATTATTACCGATGATATCAAGGAGGCATACAGCAAAGGCATGATTAATACCATATCTTGGCATTTAAGAGAACCCAATAAGGAAGATAGTTTTTATGCCGCAGACATGACAGCAGAACAAAAGGCTAAAGCATTCAAGAGCATTCTATCAGGTGGCTCAAATTATGATTGGTATAAGAAAAAGCTAGACAAAATAGCCAGTGTATTATTGAATTTAAAGGGTTCAAAAGGTGAATTAATTCCAATTATTTTTAGACCTTTCCATGAATTTGATGGAAGTTGGTTTTGGTGGGGCGCAGATTTTTGTACTACAGAAGAATATAAAGCTGCATATCAATTTACAGTAACCTATTTAAGAGATACAAAAGGTGTTCACAATATTTTATATGCGTTTTCTCCTGACAATTCTTACACTACATCGGCTAATTATTTGAGTCGATATCCGGGCGATACTTATGTGGATGTGTTAGGAATAGATAATTATGGTGACTTTAAGAATCAAGGACAAAATGGAGCAGATAAAGCTAATGCAAAACTAAAGATGATCTCTGATTTAGCAATAACGAAAGTAAAAATTGCAGCTATGACTGAAACAGGTTATCAAGTTACGAGCTCTAATTCACCAATTTCTAATTGGTTTTCAACCTTTTTGTATGGTGCTTTGACTTCAAATAGTATTGAAGTGAGCTACGTTATGTTTTGGAATAACACCACAGATGGTTACTATGTACCAACATCAACGGAATCTAACTCTGCCGATTTTAAAGATTTTGCAACAAAACCTAAGGCTACGTTAGTGAATAGTTTACCAAAAATGTATGAATTGCCGAAGTAAATTAATACACTGATACTATCTTTCATTTCTAAAAAGTAAAGAAAAATTTGAAACAATATTTTAAATAATTTAAGACTAGAAATTCGTCAATAAAAAACTAATATGTGTGATTCTTTCCAAGTCTATAGGGCTTAAAGTTTTTTAAATACGAATATAAAATGAGGTATATTTAATTCTAGTAAAAAAGATTATAACATTTTTTTAAATCCCCAGTAACTAACAAAAAATCAGCAAACATACCAATAAACGGTCTGATTTTACCTATAAAGAATATAAAAAGGTCAAAATAGTTACAAGGTGTTCAATTGTAAACCCTGACAGCCCACCAATAAACTCCTTAACAAATTAAGGAGTTTCTTTTTATGCCTTTTAAAACTTTTATATCCATCGCTCACTTTCACGAGATCAAGTTCAAAACCTCAAAAAAAAGAAGAAGCAAAAAAACTTTAAAACATTAAACAATAACACCTATTTCGATACTTTTTGTCAAATGACAAATCTTCGATAAATAGTTATGCTTATCTTGCAATCATGAAAGAATTAGTAGAATATATATTGCAGTTTGGTAACTTAAATCAGCAACAAATTGAGCTGATTTCAAAGAAAGCTAGAGAAATTGAGTTTAATAAAGATGAATATTTTTCTGAAGCTGGTAAAATTCCGACCCAAGTTGGTTTTATTTTAGAGGGAATCATGAGAGTTTGCTATTACAACAACAAAGGAGAAGAAATCACAAAATACTTCATCGACGAAAATAATCTTGTCGTAGATTTAGAGAGTTTTAATAATAGTGTTTGTTCTTCAGCGTATGTTCAAGCCGCTACTGATTGTAAACTTATAGTATTCTCGAAACCAGATTGGGAAGAACTTTTGAATACTATTGTGGGCTGGGACACAATAGTACACAAAATTATTGCAAGAGCATTGATACAAAAAGTAGACAGAAGAAGTCCACTGGTTTCTGAAGACGCTACAACACGCTATTTATCATTTATTGAAAAATTTCCTAAAGTTGTCAATCGCATTCCACTTTCGTATTTAGCTTCTTATCTCGGAATCACACAATCTTCTTTAAGCAGAATTAGAAAAAACATACGCTAAATTGCTTTTTGCCAAATGGCAAATGATTTTCTTTTTTATCGCTGCAACTTTGTATTTATAATTTAAAAAGATAAAAAATGAAATCAGTATTAATTACAGGCGCAAATAGAAGCATAGGTTTAGAAACTGCAAAACAGCTTTCAGAGAAAGGATTGTTTGTTTATATCGGAAGCCGCGATCTCAAAAAAGGAGAGGAAGTTGTAAAAGAATTAAATGAAAAAGGATATAAAAATATTAAAGCTATTCAAATTGACATTAATGATTCAAATAGCGTTTTAGAAGCAAAAAACATTGTTGAAAAAGAGCAGGGCAAATTGGATATTTTGATTAACAACGCTGGAGTAATTGGTGTTTTACCACAAAATCCTTCGTCGACTTCTATAGATGATATTCAGAAAACATTTGACACAAATTTCTTTGGAGCGATTAGAGTTACACAAACGTTTCTTGATTTGCTTAAAAAATCAGATAGTCCGAGAATTAGCAATATTACTTCTGGTCTTGGTTCGCTCACTCTACACAGTGATCCAACTTGGAAATATAACGCTATAAAAGGGATTTGTTATGTGCCATCTAAAGCTGCCTTAAATGCCTTTACCATTACTTTAGCATATGAACTTAGAGAACTTCCATTTAAAGTAAATTCAATAGATCCTGGTTATACAGCAACCGATTTCAACCACTTTAGTGGCCCCGGAACTGTAGAAAGTGCGGCGAGTTTTATCATTAAGCATACACTAACAGACGAGAGCGCACCAACGGGGAAATTCTTTAGCAATGATATTGAAGATGAAAGCGAAGAAAGCCCTTGGTAAATAAAATCTTTAAAAAATAATAAACTCCAAAGTCATTTGATTTTGGAGTTTATTTTATGGTTATAAAAACAAGTTATTTTTATAAACTTCACAAAATTTGGCATCTACTTGAATAAATGATTCATATTATTTAATACCCACAAATTTCTTATTTCATATATTTCTCGATTCAATAATTTCTTGTTATTAAATTATTTACTTTTACACTTGGATATATGTATTCAACTACGTAGTTTTACACATATATTAATTCTCCAGTAAAAATGATTATACAGCCTATCCAAAATGAATACGAGAAACAAATAGTAGATTTGATTTTAAACATTCAACAAAATGAATTTAATGTTCCTATAACTTTAGAAGATCAGCCAGATTTATTAAATATTAAAAATTTTTACTATCAATCAGGAGGTTGTTTTCTTGGTGCTTTTATAGACGGAAAATTAGTTGGCACAATAGCTTTGGTAAAATTTAATAAGGAAGCCGGAGCAATTCGAAAAATGTTTGTTGTAAAAGAATACAGAGGCAAACAATATAACATAGGACAACAGTTATTAGAAAAATTAATAATATACAGCAAAGAAAACGGGTTAAAAGATTTATATTTGGGTACCGTTTCTAAATTACATGCTGCATTACGATTTTATGAAAGAAATAATTTCATAAGAATTCATAAGGAAGAACTCCCAGATGATTTTCCTTTAATGAAGCCCGACAATATATTCTGCCAATTACAACTAAATTCAAAAAAATGAATATCATTGATGAAATAGGTGTCCTTGCCCTTTCAACCAGATTACAACGTCTTAGCGAGCAATTACGCAAAGATGGCGCATTGATTTATAAATCTTTTAACATTGATTTTGAACCAAAATGGTTTCCTGTAATTTACACATTACATATAAAAGGAATGTTGAGTGTTGTTGAAATTTCAAGCGAAATAGGCTACACCCACCCTTCTACAATAAGCTTACTTAAAGAGTTGGAAAAGCAAAAAATAATCAGTTCTAAAAAAGATAAATTGGATGAAAGAAAAAGATTGATTGTGCTTACCACAAAAGGACATGAACTTATTGCTAAAATGCAACCCGTATGGAACATTATGAGAAACACATTAAACGAAATCACTGATAATCAAAACAATCTTATACATGCCATTGAAGAAGTAGAACTAAAGATCGCTAAACAAGGATTTTTTCAGAGAGTTTCCGATTCAAACTTTTAGTATTATTCTCTGTTTTTTTTGCATTCATAAATAAGGTTTACCAACCCTTTTATAAAAGAAAAAAATAGTGAGCTTTTATCAAAAAAACCAATGGTAAACTTTTATAAAGAATGAAAACTATTCTTTCCAATAGTTACATAAAAATTAGAGGCTCTATTAATTCTTCATAACTTCCTGTACTCGAAACATTTACGTTTTTGAGTACATAAATTACATCCGCCATTTTTTTTAAGGCATAAAAAACAGGCAATTACGCCTGTTTTTTTGTTTTGTTTGCTCATCGTTGCGGGCACTGTTTGCAAAACCACATTATCGTTACGTTGTTATATCCACACGATCTTGTATTTATTGCATATCTAGGACGCTGGGCATTGTTAGCATTAGTTTTTTCTGCAATCAATATAGTACATATTGTAGTTTATTTAAACTCTAAGAATAATCCTTTTAGAATACAAAATTTGTAGAAACCCAAATAAAAGAGCCAAGAAAATAATTGAGAATGTAAAAGATGACCATTGTTCATATGGTATAAAGTTTTTGACAAAATTATAGCCTATTTCACGAAACGATTGATTATTTGGACTAAAATCAAAAACATTTAATAACATGTTACTAATTGCAAAGGCTAATATTGCATTGGCACCATACACTATAAATGGATAGAAAATGTATTTGGTTTTGGGTATAAATTGTATTGAAGCGCGAATTAAAGCTAAAACCAATAAAGAAAAACCACTGCTATATAAAGCAAAACTACTAGTCCAAATTTTCTTTATTATTGGCATGATTTCAAAATAATCTAACAACATTCCAAACAATAATAAAGAAAAGCCTACAATTAAAAGATTTACAATTGTATATTTTTTACTTGTTTTTAAATAAAAAATTCCAGTAATCAATCCGCATATTACATTTACACTAGCTGGGAAACTGGCTATTATACCCTCTGGATCATAAGTTATTACTCCATTTGTTTTGCCTAATTCCCATAAATGGTTACTTCCAAATATATTTTGATCAATAAATACCGGCCAACTATTATAAGAATTATCGCCAGAAATTCCAATTCCAGGTACTGGAATGTAGTACAGTAGAATATAATAAAAAACCAAAATTAATAGTGCGGAAATTGTTAGCCAGAGCTCCATTTTTTTAATTTGATATGATTTCAGCAAAATCCATATAGAGGCTACTATAAAATAACATATTGCAATTCTTTGAAGAATTCCTGGAATTCTTAAATTATGGAGTTCGTAAAAAGGGAAACCATTTATAATAAGCCCAATTAGAATTAGTAATGCCGTCCTTTTTAATGTTTTTACAAATAGCGCAAATGCATCTTTATTTTGATTTTCTTTGCTTTGAAAAGAAATAGCCATTGCCATACCTACACAAAATAAAAAACTTGGAAATATCATATCTGAAAGAGGATATCCTCGCCATTCAGCATGGTTCATCCATTCGAATCTTTGTGACCAATCACCTGGTGTTATGACTAAAATCATACCAACAATGCTTATTCCTCTAAGGATATCTAATTCTAGCAATCTTTCTTTCATTTTGGATATATTAATTAATGTTAAATGCAAATCAAGGGTTGAAGTAATAAAATTAACAAACTTAAAATCAATGCATTTAAAATGTATTCAATCTGCATTCAAACATACTATTATTCAGACTAAAGCACTAAAATTGATAAAAATTTAACAAAACTCTTTTCTGCTTTCTCTCGGATTATCTTGAATACTTTTTACAATTGACCTACTAGTAAATCGCTTTAAATCAACTACCAACAATTTAGGATTTTGTGCATATACACTACGAAATACTAAACGAACATGATTACTCATTATTCACCAAGCATGAACTTCTAAACCTTTATTCTTCTGACAATATTCCATACTTTCAATAAGTAAATCTTTGCATTCAATAGGTGTAAAAACATCTAGCCAGCCTACTATAGAAAACTGATAAAATACAATCCATCTGGATTATGAAACTTATAATTTCTACTCATTAACTAAGAAAATATCTTTTACAATTAAAATATGGTTCTTACCGAAAAACACGAAAGGATTCGTGCGGCATCGGGGGAAATTTAACACAATCAATAAAAAATTAAGATAATTACTTTTTTATTTAATTAAAAAACTTGTTGTCTTAAATTATTAAAAATTAGTTTACTTCACTAATTCAAAACTGTCTCTTAAACGGATATCAGCAGATGATGAACCAATCATTACATCAAAATCACCAGGTTCTGAAACGAACTCCAATGCATTGTTGTAAAAAGATAATTTTTGATTGTCAATTGTAAACTGAATAGTTTTGGTTTCTCCACGATTCAACGCTACTTTTTCAAAATCTTTCAACTCACTAATTGGACGTACTACAGAACCAAATCTATCTCTCAAATACAACTGTACAACTTCTTCTCCCTTTACACTTCCTGTATTGGTTATATTTAACGAAACGGTGATTGTTTCGTTATTTTTCATTGATTTTTTAGACAATTTCAAAGCAGAATATTCAAAAGTCGTATAACTCAATCCAAATCCAAATGAAAACTTAGGACTGTTTTTTAAATCAATATATGATGATACATAATTAGTTGATGTCTCTGTTGGCGCTGGTCGTCCTGTACTGAAATGATTGTAATAAATAGGAATCTGCCCTTCTGTTCTAGGGAAAGACATTGGTAATTTTCCTGATGGATTATAGTCTCCAAAAAGAACATCGGCAATAGCATTTCCTGCTTCCGATCCCAACCACCAAGTGTAGACAATGGTTGGCATATTATCGGCAATCCAATCAAAAATAAGTGGCCTTCCCGCATTAATCAAAATAACAATCGGCTTCCCTGTCTTTTGAAGTTCTTTGATTAATTCTTCCTGAACTCCTGGCAAGTGTAAGTTGCTCTTACTTTTTGCTTCTCCACTTTTATTGAAATTTTCTCCAATACTCAAAATAATAACTTCAGCTTGACTAGCTACATTCAACGCATCAGCAAAACCTTCTTTGCTTTTGTCTTCCACTCCACATCCTTTTGCATATAAAATTTTAGTTCTTTTACCTACTTTATTCTCCAAACCTTCCCATTGTGAAACAATATATGTCGAATCAATCTCTTTTAAATCAATAGACCAAAAACCATGATTAATTCTTTTAGGTTTCACCATCGGACCAATAAATGCAATCGTTTTTAATCCTTTGGAAAGTGGCAATACATCTCTTTCATTTTTCAAAAGAACAATACTTTTGGCAGCCATTGTCCTAGCAGCTTTAGTATGTTCTGGATTGGTAAGTGCTGCTTGTTCTCTTTCTGCATTGCAAAATTTATAAGGATCATCAAACAATCCTAATTCAAATTTCTTACGTAAAATTCTTTTTACAGCATCGTCAATTAAAGCCATTGGAACTTTATTCTCTTTAACTAATTGTTCCAGATTATAGAGATAGGCATTGCTTTCCATATCCATATCACTTCCAGCGGTTATAGCTGCAAGTGCGGCTTCTTTGTTGTCTTTTGCATAACCGTGTGCTACCATTTCTCCTATTGAACCCCAGTCGGAAACAACAAAACCCTGAAAATTCCATTTTCCTTTCAAAATATCTCTTTGCAAATAACTATTACCTGTGGCTGGTATCCCGTTAAGGTCGTTAAAGGAATTCATAAAAGTTGCAGCTCCAGCATCAAGAGCTGATTTGAAAGGAGGCAAATAGGTTTCCCAAAGCATTCGGTTACTCATATCAACAGAATTGTAGTCGCGACCACCAACTGCAGCCCCATAAGCAGCAAAATGTTTTACACACGCCATAACCGAATTTACATCGCCTAAATTTCCTTGAAATCCTTTAACTCTTGCATAAGCAATTTTGGATCCCAAATAGGTATCTTCTCCTGCGCCCTCCATTACTCTACCCCACCGTGGATCACGAGAAATATCAACCATTGGTGCAAATGTCCAGTGAATTCCTGAAGCTGCTGCTTCAGTTGCAGCAATTCTGGCCGAAAGTTCCATAGCTGCCAAATCCCAACTTGCTGCTTCAGCTAATGGAACAGGGAAAGTTGTTTTATAACCATGAATTACATCCAGACCAAATAACAAAGGGATTTTTAATCGGGATTGCATTGCTAATTCTTGGTATTGTCTGGTGCGTTTTGTTCCCAAAACATTTAACATTGAACCAATTAATCCTTTTTTAATTTCACTCTGTTTATTAGAGTTAATAGTAATCGGCCCAGTAGCCGCATCGTCACTCGTGTATTGATTGAGTTGTCCTATTTTCTCTTGCAAAGTCATTTTCTTTAGTAATGTTTCAACTTTTTGGTCTGTGCTTTCTTGTTGTGAAAAAGCAAAAAACGAAACGAATATCAATACTAGAGTTGCTGTTTTTTTCATTATATTTTTTTTATATTCTAATCGGTAGACTTCTTTTATTTTTCAGTCTTTTTAAATTCTAAAAAATTAAGATTGAAGTTACCTCCTTCAAAGTGAGCGCGAATTTTATTAATACCTTGCTTTAGCGCAACATTTTTAATTGTAATTGTTTTCCAAGTTGATAATCCTCCAGAAACTGGGAGTTCAATTGATTCTGAAATTTTCGCACCATCAAGTTCCAAATACAATTTTCCACCAGCTTTTTCATTGGCATATCGAACATCAACATCAAAGTTACCATCTTTTTTTACATCTACTGTAAATTGTAGCCATTCGTTATCTTCAATAAAGGAAACATTAAAACCGTTGGTTATTTTATCCGTACAGGTTACGATATCAACACCATCGTTTCTCATTTTGTTTCCTTTATTCCATTGCGTAAATTTAGTTCCATCATAATTAACAACATCAGTATCTGAATAGGCATAACCATTTTGCCCTAAATCATATTCAGTTGCAAAGACTCTTCCAGGAAGCGGATGATTTTTATACTTTTTAGTATCATTAGTCTGAACCTGTCTAAACATAGCATCAATCACATCATATCTGATAGTCAAATGCTCCATTTTATAATTCTCAGCCATCTTCAATACTGTCTTTTTAGCAAAACTCTCATTTGGTTTTACACCTTCATTTTTCCAATACTCCAATATCTGGTCATAGCCTTCTGGTTTTGTAACCGAAGTAACTCCTGCTAAATTCTCAATTTTTTTCATTGGCCAAAAAGCCCAGCCAATATTATTAGTCTCCATCAGCGAGATTGCTTCTTCAAACCATACATTTGAATTCTCCCCACTTTCACCTAACCAAATCGGTACATTATATTGAGTTCTATAATTTAACATCGTCTGTATAGAAGCTGTATCATTAGTATTCCAATATTTATGAAAACTCAAAGCCATATTTTCATCCCAAAGCGGAAACATACCGTTGTAATTATTTCCCCAACAATTTCCTTCAATGATAACTAAATGGTTGGTATCAATGGCTCTTATTGCCTTGGTGATTCTAACTTGTAAAGCTTTCAAAGGAGTATTTAAAGTTTCATCACAACCATTTTGATTGGTTCCTGAGAAATTCCAATTGGGCTCATTAATAATATCATATCCCCCTATCCAAGGATTGTCTTTATAACGCTGAGCTAATTTTTCCCAAAGGGCTACCATTTTATCTTGATTTGCAGTACTCTCCCAAAGTGATGGTTTTGAATCATCATAGTCAGATATTGCAGCATCTTTCCCTTGACCTCCAGGAGTAGCATGCAAGTCTAAGATTAAATATATTTTATTGGCAGCACACCATTTTACTAAATCATCGGTCATTTTAAAACCTTCTTCCAACCAAGTAATCTGTCCATTTTTTTCGGTTTCGATTGCTGGAGTATATAAATTGTAATGCATTGGCAGACGGATGGAATTAAATCCCCAAGCTGCCAATGAGTCAATGTCTTTTTTCTTGATTCCGTTTGCTTTGTAACTTTTGTAGAACTCTTCAGTATTTTTTACTCCAATTAAATCAGTGATTTTTTGCTTAATCTTATGTTGTGATCCAGCAAATGCTCCTGTTTGGATCATGTAGCCTTCCTGTACCATCCAGCCACCTAAACCTAAACCACGTAAAACTATATTTTTACCGTTTCCGTCAACAATATTTTGACCGTCTCTATGCAAAAAACCTTGTGAAAAAGAACTAAAAGACAGTACTACAAAGGATAATAGAAAAAGATGTTTCATTCTATAAGGGATTAAATTATTTTTTAATAAATTTTAGCGTCTCTGTTTTATTATCTATTCCGCTAATTTTCATTAGATAAACTCCCAAATAAAGCTGATTTACATCGATGTTATTTTGTTTTCCTTGTATTGAAGTATTAATTAATTCACGACCATTTATATCATAAATCTTTACAAATAAATCTTCATCAGTCTTTGAACTTATAGTTATAGTATTTTGCGCTGGATTAGGGTATAATGCAAACGAATTATTATTATTTTCAAATGATTTCGTTTTTAATACTTCAATTGTACCTGTCACTCCCCAATTGAAATACTCCCAGCCGCCAGGTGCTGTTCTTGTACAAGTAAGACCGGAAGTGGCTCCGTTTTCTGAGGAGACATATAAATTATTGAAACCTTTTATTGTATATACACCACACAAATCCTCAAGAGTAAACTTTTGATAGTTTCCAATTGTGCTTGAATTACAATACAGTTTGTTAGATAAATTGTCTAATGTTACATACAAACCATTACCACCTTTAAATGCAACGAGTCCATTACCTGCATCAACAACTGTAAATTTTTCATTTGTAACCAAATTTGAACTTGTACTGCTCATTAAAGAACCTGTATTGGAAAAAGTAACATATTTAGCATTATTCCCTTTCAAATAAATGATATTAGCCGTTTTAACAACTGGAACTATCGCTGGAATATTTGTATTTTCATAAATAAAATTAACAGAATTTACATTAAACTCCCCAGACAAATTAGCAATTCTTATTCCTTGCAAACCAGAAGATTTAAAGATGCCTGTAGCCTTATACGTCTTCCAAGTCGACCAGCCGCCTGTAGTTGTAACATCTACTGTAGCAATAACTTCGGTTCCATCTGAATTTTGAATTTGTATTTTACCAGCAGCTGAATTGCCATTAGCTACTCTAAATTCTACAGTATAAGTTCCTGGCTGATCAACATTCACCGTATACTTCATCCATTCTCCTGAAACAAACCACCCAATCGTATAACCATTTGATTCAAAATCTGTTGCAGCTTCAATATCAACTCCGCTATTGCGATATATCCAGCCATTATTCCATGCAGTATTAGTTCCTGTTGTAATATGAAAATCCTCCCAGGCTTGATCTGAATACGCATATCCTTTCATTCCATAATCATAATTTGGCGTATACAATTTTCCTGGTATAGGATTATTTGAAAATGCTTCTGTATCTCTATTACCTGGTTGTGTAAAAACAGATCGAATAACTTCTGTTTGCACAGTACAATTTTCCAATTTGACATTCTCTGCCAATTCCATAACCGTATTAAATGCTGTAACAGGGCTAAGATTTGGATTTGTCCCTCCAAAATAATTTAACAAAGCAGTATAACCCGAAGGGTATTTTGCATCAACAAAATCATTTATACTAGCAAATTTTTTCATAGGCCACCATGACATTCCAATTCCATTGTCATTAAAAACTTCAACTGTTTTAGTAAAATGGTCATTGCTATTTTCTCCATGTTCGCCACACCAAATAGGTCTGTTTTGTGCAGTTCGGAAATCTGTTATCCATTTTATATCTTGATTTGATGTTGCGGACCAATATTTATGAAAAGTATATACCATATTTGCATCCCAAGCTGGCGTCAAACCAGTATAATCATTTGCATACCAGTTGCCCTCAATAAATAAAATATGACTGTCTGAATTTGCTCTAATAACATCAGTTATTCTACCGTAAACATTTCTTAAATCTATTCCATTCGGTAAATTCCATGCGGGTTCATTTATCAAATCATAACCTGCAACCCAAGATTCAAGTTTATATCTTTCTGATATTTTCTTCCACAATGCCACCGCTTTAGTCTTATTAGCATCACTTTCCCAAAAGGAAGGTTTGGTATTGTCATAATCACTAATAGCATTATCACTTTGTCCACCAGGAGCAGCATGTAAATCAATTATGATATAAATTCCAGCGTTCTTGCACCAAGAAATTAAATTATCCAAAAGAGTAAACCCTTGATTATTCCAAACATCTGGTGTTCCTGAATTTACAAAATACTCATAGTGAATAGGTACACGTACAGCATTAAAACCCCAAGATTTAACTTGTTCTATATCCGATTGTGTAACATGATTATTAAGCCATGCATCGTAAAAAGCTTTTGTGTTTGTGGCACCAATTAAGGTTGTTAATTTTTTTTTCCAAGTATGTTGATCTGGTGCCTGATTAGCAGAATTCATCATATATCCTTCCATAACCATCCAGTTTCCAAAATTCATTGCATTTAAAATTACCTCTTCATTAGTAGTACTATTAACTATTTTTTGTCCTTCTACCTTTAACATTTGTGCCGAAGCAGCATTACTAATTAACATACTAACTAGTATCAATAATAAAAATAATTGAGCTAAAAATCCCTTTTTGTTCTTCATGATAAATTAATAAATGAGTGTTTGAATTGAATTAGGCAAAATAGAAATTTCGGTAGCTTGAGTTCCTACACACAAATTATAAATTAATGTGGCTTCGCTTTGGTTCATAACAACTGTTACCACTTTTCCATCTTTATTCAAAAATGAAGTACTTAATAAGCTGCTTCTGCTTACTGCTGTACTCACTCTTTTGGCTTCTGGCCGAATAAATTTTGAAAAATGCCCAATATAATAATATGAAGGTGTATAAATTAATTCCCCTGTTTTAGTGTCAGCATGAACAGGTGCCAGACAGAAGTTACCCACATGATTAGGACCTCCATTTTCATCAAGAAGAATATTCCAATCCGTCCACCCCACAGTCCCATTATTAAAATCATGAATCATCGATGATCCATAACGTTCACCATTAGTCCACAATTGATAATTTTTAGCTTCAAACTTTTCAACACATCCTTCTGTAAACAATAATTTTTTGTCTGGATATGCCTCATGAACTCTGGCTACATTATCAAACATTGGATCACCCCCAGCCCAAGTTTCATACCAATGAAATCCCATTCCCCATGCATATTTTGCTGCTTCTGGATCAGAAAAAAGAACATTGGCTCTTTGTACCATTAAATCCCGATTGTGATCCCAAACAATAATATTTTTGTCTCCCAATCCTTCTTTTTTCATAGTTGGCCCAAGATAATTTTTCAAGAAATCTCTTTCTGCTTCAGCAGTATAAACACAAGACTCCCAAGTCTGTACTGCCATAGGTTCATTCTCTACACTGATTCCCCAAATCGGGACTCCTTCTTTCTCATAAGCTTTTACAAACTTGGTATAGTAAGTAGCCCAAGGTTGAAAATATTCAGGAAGCAATGTTCCACCTTTTAGCATATCTTTATTACTTTTCATAAAGGCTGGAGGACTCCATGGTGTTGCAAAAAGTGTGATCTTTCCGCCTGCAGCAGCAATAGCTTTTTTTATCAACGGAATTCTATATTTTCTATCGTGATCAATCGAAAAAGTTTTCAATGCAGCGTCTCCTTCGTTAATATAGGTATAACTAACAGAACTAAAATCGGAACTATGAATCGTAGTACGCATCAAGCTATAACCAATTCCATTTTCTTTGTTATAATAAGCATTTAACAATTCTTGCTGTTTTTCATTAGATAATTTGGCAAAAACTTCGGCACTGGCATCCGTTATAGCTCCTCCAATTCCTAAAAAAGATTGAAAGGTTTTATCTGGATTTACAAAAACACAAATTTGTCTTTCTGTTGGTTGTTTTAGTTCAGAAAATTTAAGATTATCAGTTTTAGATAATCTCAAATTAGTATTTTCAGCTGAAGTATATACCGTAACTGTCTTGTCTTTTGTAGAAAAAGAATTGGCTTGTGATTTATTTTTTTGCTGCGCAAAAGCAAAAAAAGAGGACAGTACTAATACTGTAGCGGTTATTTTTTTCATAATCTATAATATAGCGGTTATTTTTATATTTTTTTGCGGTAATTATTACCAAGTATATGTTCCTACTGCTCCACCTTCAAGCGAAGTAGTAATCCATTTTTCGTTGTACCTAACATTAAACAATTCAGTCGTATCCCCATCATTTACAACTAGTAACACTTTTTTTCCAGTTGGAGTTCTGAAAGCAACATTTTGTAAATTACCTACAATCTCACTCGCAATTCTTACTGATCCTGCAGGTACAAACTTGGAAGCATGAGCCGCTACATAATATCCAACATTCCTAATAAATGATTCACTACTATTAATTGTTAATGCTCCTCTACAAGTAGTACATCCCCCTTGAGTATGAGGACTAAAAGAATCATCATTGGCAAGATTCCATTGCAAAGCATTTTTACTCCAATTACGCATTGAGCCAATAATTACATTTTTAACTTGCCATTTTAAATCACCATCAAATGCACCTACAGATGAAGTATATTGTTCTGTGAAATAGACATCTTTATCTGGGAATGTATTATGAACAGTAGACAATGCACTAATATCACCGGCATACAAATGAAATGCTGAACCAGTTACAAAAGGATAAACTACAACATCTTTTAGGATCGTAATTGGATATTGGAGGTTATCACAATTATGATCATAAGTAATTATTTTTGTGGCAATATTGGCTGATTGAAATGCCGGTCCTAAATTATTTTTTATAAAATCAGCTTGTTGCAAAGCAGTCATTACCATACTTGGATTGTTACCCCCGTGTAAAGGCTCATTTTGAGGAGTAATTGCATCAATTACAATTCCTTCAGCTTTCATTTTTTGAACGAATTTGACAAAATACTGTGCATAAACTTCATAATATTGAGGTTGTAAACTTCCTCCGATAAAATTATCATTGTCTTTCATCCAAAGCGGTGCAGACCATGGAGAACCCATTATTTTAATATTAGGATTAATAGCTAAAATTTCTTTCAGCAACGGAATCAAATGCGTCATATCAGGAGTCAAACTAAAATTAGTCAAAGTAACATCTGTTTGTCCAGTTGCCATATCATCGTATGTAAAAGGAGTCGCATTCAAATCTGAAGCTCCTATACTAATTCTTAGGTAGCTCAAACCAATTGAATTATCACCAGAACCAAACAATTCTAGCAATAAGTCTTTCTTTTTTTGTATAGCCAATTGATTTATCACTTGGGCACTTCCCCCAGTCAATGTAAATCCAAAACCATCAATAATTTGATACGTCTGAATGTCGCTGACTTCTATGTTTTGATACGTATTTATCTTAGTTTCAAAAACTAAAATTCCTGCTTGTTTTTGTAAAAGTGCTGATTGATTTCCTTTTGTCAACCAAAAATCAACTTCATTTTTTACTACTGGTATTGGCGTTGGTTCGTCTCTACGACCATTTGAAGATGAACAACTAATGTGTGTAAGCGAAAAAACTATTATTAAAAAAAGGTTCGCCAATTGTTGTATTTTTTTCATTTTTTATTTGTAATTAATTTCGACAAAGCAGGAAAATGGTCCGATGGATATTTCAAATCTTTAACTTCTGATAAAACATTATATTTATTAGCTATAATTGCAGTTCCTTTGGATAAAAAGGTAATCAATCAAAAGTGTTGATGCTACATTATATTTAAAACTATTAAACTTTCCATAGGCCAAAAGGTTTTTCTTTTGAAATCATTTTTGGCATGATTCATCTTGTTTTTTTAATGCTATTATGCGATCTATTTCGGGTTTTGAATTAAAATCTCCCATTAAAATAACGGGGTATTTATATGAGTTAAAACATATTAAATTAATTCTTCACTAGAGCTCCTATTCAAATTAAAAATAGAAACTGCTAATGAAGACCTAACTACTTAACTTAAACAAACCATTCTAATTATATACTCTTATATAATCCACTTCAAAAGTTGAAGAGGTGAAATTTGGATCTACATTTCCACCAAAACTACCTCCCATTGCAAAGTCTATAATCAAGTAAAACTTTTGATTAAAAGGAAAAGTAGAATTATTTGAAAAACTGTAATACAATTTGTCATCCACATAAAACTTTATATAACTTGTAGTCCAATCTGCAGTATAAATATGAAATTCGGTATCTCCATTAGGGACTTTTACAATTCCTGTATCTGGAGTATTTCCTGAACGTCCTGGAGAGTGCAACGATGAATGATTCACATTCAAATTATTTCCTACTTCCTCTAAAATATCTACTTCCCCACATGCAGGCCAACCTACACTACCAATGTTTCCGCCCAACATCCAGACTGCTGGCCAAGTTCCACCTCCAACAGGCAGTTTTGCTCTTATTACTATTTTGCCATATTTAAAAGAAAATTTATTGTTACTTTCTATCCTTCCAGAAGTAAAGTCTCCCTTTCCATATTTTTCTCTGATGGCTTTTATTTTCAAGACTCCATCTTGGACAATTGTATTTTCTGGGCGATCCGTATAAGATTGAAGTTCATTATTAACATAACCTGGATCCCAAATTTGAAAATTCCATTTGGATTGATCCGGTGCACCATCAGTATTAAATTCATCAGACCAAATTAATTTGGATTGAAACACATTAGGATTGGATTGAACCAAAACAGTAATAGAGAGTGACGTACTAACAAATTTAACACCATTATAAGCAGATACATATAGCACATAAGTATTAGAACCCGATGTAGTATAAGTATACGTAAAGCTTCCGTTTGTTACTTCTTTTATTTCTCCATTTCCAAGACTAATTTTATATGAGGTTGCATTTGTTGCCGACAAAGTAAAATTCACGATTCCGCTTCCGTCTCCATTTGGATTTTGAGATGTGGCCCCAATTATTGTAGGAATAATCATTAAATTTGTAGGTGTTTTATTTTCATTTTTCACTTCTGGATCATCTGAATTCGAACCGCTACAAGAAATAAATAAAAAGCAATACAATACAACAATCACATTAATTCTAGAAAAATATTTTTTCATTTTTTATCTACTCATTAAAACATTATCTTTAAAAAAATAGCCCATAATCAATAAAGAATGGGCTATTCAACCAACTCAAACCTAACTTAACTTTACTTGAAAAACTGAGTTTTTTTCTTAAAATGTAGCCGTTTCATAGACATACAATATACTTAAAATTCAAAATTTACTTCCTCTGAAAGCTCTGTCTTTATTAGAGGTTGTTAATAAAAAAATTATAGTGCACAAAACATTCAATAACAGAAAATTTTCATTTTTTAATCTATACAACATATTTATTTTCGTGTTTTGAATCAATTCAATTAAACTAAAAACAAAGCCCAGAACAATCTCAGCAAAAGTTCTGAGCTTACAGTTTTTAGTTAAATTATTAAGGTGCCGGTTTTAGTTTAAGATACCAAGCATTTCCAGTTTCAGTTCCTTGTACTCTTAGGTATAAATAATTAGGATCAATAACTAAGATTTCATATTCTTTCAGTGTCGCACCATAACCAATAAAAGTATTTACTCCTGATAAAATTATAGCTGTCTGCGTAGAAGGTGAATTACCTGGGGCCGCTGGAACAGCAGGAGCACCACTTGAAGCAGGAGCAAAAGAGAATGGAGAAGTCCCTCCTGGATAATCATAACATCCCTCACCTCCTGAACCAGGAATACCCGGAAGAGTAGTTAATGCACCCGTTTTTGTAAAAGCTCCATCAACAGTTGTAACTTTTAGCGCATAATTACCCGCAGCTACAGAAAAAGTAAAAGTTGCTGTATATAAGCAATTTGCTGTACTTACTTTTTCATCAACCCCAGCAGACCACCATGCAGGACCGGTAGAAGTTGGATCCCAAGGTCCAACTCCTAAATGGCCTGGTACACTTTTATCAACAATCCAAGTTTTTGAGGCATCATTTGTTAATGCCGTTACAATCTCTGGTGCAAGTGTAAAATCACTTCTGACAGTAACGTCTTGTGTAATTGTAGATGAAGCACCTCCAGCTCCATAAACCACAGCAGTAACAGTATAAGTATTCACCCCAGTTTTTGTAAATTTTTTGGTTGCCTTTCCATTTTCCAAGTATGCCAAATCCAATGGATTATTATTATCATAGTCCATCTTATATGAAAGGGCATTATCTGCAGTCACAGTAAATTTCACATCACCAGAACCGTTACCATTCGGATGATCAGCATCTACGCCAACAACTTCAAAATTGATTACAATATTTGAAGGAGCATTCAAATTTCCCAGACTGTATTCTGTCTCGCTACAGCTAACCAACGTTAGGGCAATAACAATGAAAAGTCCTAAAATGTATTTTATATTTGTCTTCATATTTTTTTTTTAATTAGTTAATCTAATATTATCTATATAAATTACTTCTCCAGCTCCATCTGCTGAATCATTAAATCGTAAAACAAGCTGTGCAAACTTAGTTCCATCTGGTATTCCAGAAATAACACTATAATCAAATACCAATTCTTCCCAAGCACCCGAGGTAGTAAATGCCGCTTTTAGCACCGCAACACCATTTGCTGGTGTTCCGCCAATTGCCGCTTCCAATTCAATATTAAGTTTTTTACCAATATTTGCTGGATTAGGATTATAAACCAACACTTTAACTTTTTTACCATAAGAAAAATTGATTGGAACATTCAAGGGACTATAAGTTCCACTCCATGAAGGCACTCCTGCTGGTTTGGTATATTTACCCACCATTGCGCTAGTATTTAATCCTGTGGCACTTGGATTTGCTTCTTTGGAAAAAGTCACATCACCAAAAGTCCCAAAAAAGTAATCTACTGAAGCATTTTCAAAATCTATAGGGAATCCAAATAGTGTTTTGGTTGCTTCGGTTTTTGCAGCGCCCCCACTTAAGGCTACCACTTTCAGTACAAAAGAGCCACCTGTTGCAGGATAAGTATGAGCAGGCAATACTTCTTCTAAAGCCATTGGTGTTCCTACTTCATTAGCAACATCTCCATAATATACTAAAAATGAACTAGCATAATCAGCTGTAGCACTAACTTTTGTTTCATCTATAGTTGTAATTGCTAGGTTTTCTGGAGCTCTATAAACAACCTTCAAAGGTGCGGTTGATTCTGATGTAGCTCCAGATATGGAAACTGTTGTAACTTTTACGGTATAATCTCCTTCAGGATAAGCATGAGTAGCATTTTCCCCAGCTTTTAAAGTAACAGGTCCATCAGTACCTTGACCATAGTCTACAATAAATGATGAAGCTCCATCTGCGGTTGGCGATATTTTTACATTTCCCGAATTGTCATCACTAATATCAAATAGTATATTAACATTTTCTGTAGCTGACCCTCTCAGAGAAGTATCATCACTAATACCCTCTATCGAACAACTTATTGCAACAGCCATCAAGGCGACAAGGCTGAATATAAATTTTATCTTTTTCATATAATTTTGTCTTTTAATTAATTATAACCAGGGTTTTGTTTCAATTTGGTTCCTTGAAGTTCTCTTGTTGGAATTGGGAAAATTTCATCAACACCAGTTTCAAATCCTCTATTAGCCAATACAGTACCTGCATCACCCCATCTTACTAAGTCAAAAAATCGAAGTCCCTCACCTGCAAACTCCATTCTCCTTTCCAGTTTGATCGCTTGAAGCGTAACTGGAACTGAAGGTAAACCCACCCTTGCTCTTACAGCATCAAGTAATGCTTGGGCTCTTGTTCCTGAACCTAATGCTTCTGCTTCCATTAAATAAGTATCAGCAAGTCTAATTACATAAGTATTTTGCTTGTAATTTAATTCAGCCGCTCCACCACCGGTACGAACATCTCCTTTGCGAGGAAGAAATTTATTTAAGAAATAACCTGTATCTTGATATGCTGGAATATAATCAGCCTGTTTGTCAGCTTGCAAAGCTTTAATATCCAATATTGTCGCTTCAAACCTTGGATCTGTCTTTATTGCATCATACAAATTTTGCGTTGCAACATTAAAAGCCCATCCTGAAGGTAGATCTGGAGCTAAATCCCCTGTTTTTGAGTAAGTTCTAGGTCCTACCATAATATTTACTGAATTTCCTTCATCTCTACCTGAACCCCAAAATCCCCAATCAGAATTTCCTGCACTAGTATGAGACACTTCAATAAGTGATTCTGCATTGAACTTATTCGAAACTACCCATAAATCACTAAAACTATCCAATAATTTATTTCCATATTGATTGACTTCACCAGGTGTTCCGTTTACTTCAGCCAAAACAGCAGCAGCTTCAACTTTCTTTCCTTCAAACAAATATACTTTTCCAAGCATCGCTTGAGCAGCACCTTTTGTAAGACGACCAGATTCAGTTGCAGCTGAAACAGAAGTTGGTAAAGAAGGTATAGCTTCGGTCAAATCTTTTTCAATTTGTGCATAAACAGCTTCAGGAGTTGCTTGTAATACATCATACATATTAGCCTTTTGCAAAGGCTCCAATAATAATGGAATATTTTTAAACATACGAACCAAATTGAAATAATAGATTCCACGTAATGCCTTTGTCTCTGAAGTAAATCTAGATTTTAAAGCATCAGACATAGCAACTGTCGGTAATTTCTCAAGCAGTATATTGGCTCTCAAAATACCTTGATAATGATCATTCCATAAACTTCCTTGAATACTTATTGAAGTAAGTGAATGTGTTGAAAAATCTTGAATTCCTTGTCCGTCTGTAGATCCTCCTCCTCCTGAATAGAAATCATCAGAACCAGCATTCATCATGGTGATTATATTATCAAAACCTCCTGAATTTTTTCTAATAGGATCATAGACCCCAACAAGAGCAGCTGTAGCCTGTTCCTCATTTTTGTAATAACTATCAGTAAGAAATGATCCTTCTGGTTTTACATCTACAAACTCATTTGAGCAAGATCCTAAAGAAGCCATTGCTATTGCAATAAAAAAGTATTTATATTTTATCGTTTTCATAATTCTTAATTTTATTAAAATTGTAGATTAGCTCCAAACATGAATGTTCTTGCTTGTGGATATACTCCCTTATCTATTCCAAATACACCTCCACCAATTTCTGGATCATACCCAGTATATTTAGTAATAGTGAATAAGTTCTCTCCTGTTATGTAGAAGCGAACTCTACTTGCCCCTATTTGTGAAACAACATTCGTTGGTAACGAATAACCAAACTGAACTATTTTCAAACGTAGATAATCTCCATCTTCTAAGTAGAAATCTGACATCTTACCAAAGTTTCCGTTGTCATCATCAGTAGTAAGTCTTGGATAATCATTAGAGGTTCCTTCACCCGTCCAACGGCTCATAGCTACTGTTTGATAATTAGAATTTCCGATATCTAATCTACGCAAACCTTGGAAAATTTTATTACCAGCAGCTCCTTGGGCAAATGCCATAAAATCAAAATTTTTATAATCCAAATTCAAAGTAAAACCGAATGTGTATTTTGGAATATTACTACCTAAGAATTGTCTATCATCATCAGTAATAGAACCATTACCATCTGTATCAATCCAACGAAAATCACCAGGTACAGCTTTTGGTTGAATTAGACCTCCTGCTGCATTCTTGTAAGAATCAACTTCGGCTTGATTTTGAAAAATTCCTGCTGTTTTTAATCCATAGAATGAATTATATGATTGTCCTACTTTTGTTCTTGTCACAGCTCCCATACTTTGAAAACTGGCATCTCCAACAATATAATCTGTATCAGAAGCAACATAAGTAACTTCATTTTCTAAATACGAGAAATTAGCATTTGCTGACAAATGCAAATCTCCTAATTGTTTTCTATATCCTAATTCAACTTCAATTCCTCTGTTTTCCATATCGGCTATATTTCCAGTTGGATTATCAGTAACTCCAACATAACCAGGAATATTTATAGGACGCAAAATACCAGTAGTTTTTTTATTATATGCATCTACAGTAAGACTTAAATCATGAAAGAAAGTTGATTCAAATCCTATATTACCTTGAGAAGTTTCTTCCCATCTCAAATCTGGATTATCTAATGTAAGTTTAGCATAACCCGTTGTTATTGCACCTGTATTCCCAAAAGAATAGTTATAACCTCCTTGTACTAAAGAAAGAAATCTAAAATCTGGTATAGCATCATTTCCAACAACACCATATCCTCCTCTAATTTTTAATGTATTAATTACTTCATTATCTTTCCAAAATTCTTCTTTAGTAACTACCCAACCTAAATTAAAAGATGGAAATACACCAAACTTATTATTTCCTCCAAAACGAGACGATCCATCACGACGAATAATACCAGTCAATAAATATTTTTCCTTAAAATCATAATTAACACGTGAAAATAAAGATGCCAATTTGTGTTCTGTCATATCATAAGTACTGCTACTTCTATTTGCTTGTGGAATATCAAAGTTGAAAGAAGCGTCTTGATAATTTGTAATAGGTAAACCATACATTGTAGCTCCTGAGCCACCACCGATATTAGTAACATAGGCACCTTGACCTAATAATACCGTTAAATTGTGATCTCCAAAAGAATTTGAATAAGTAGCAATATTTTCGACATTCCATGCGAAGTTGCTATTTTCACTTTGAGCATAATTATTTTTAAGTGAGTTTACTGTAGCACTCAAATAATAAACAGGAGTAAATGCTTGATTTCCCCAATATGCAATTTTTCCTCCAAAAGTAGTTCTAAATTTGAAATGATTAGTTATTGTTGCCTCTAGATATGCATTACCAACTAAATCATCAGACCAATTGTAACCGCCTAATCTTGTTTGAGTATAAGCTAATGGATTACTCATCTCTTGACCAACTAAACTAGAAATTCCATAAGGATTTCCATTTGCATCTTTAATAACAGGATTAGTACTATATGGAGCAGAGTTTGCTATGACAGGATCTGTTATAATGATTGGGGTAGTTGGATCTAAATTAATTGCAGAACTCAATGGCCCACCAAATTCACTATTTGTATTACCAATACCAACAGATTTTTGTCTCGTAAAGCCAAATGTTTGTCCAAAAGTAAATACTTTAGATATTTTGTGCGTTGAGTTTAAACGGAAGCTCTTTTTGTTATAATTAGAAATCTCGGTTGAAACAATTCCCTGTTGATCTTGAAGTCCAAATGAAGCATAAAAAGTAGAAGCATCACTTCCTCCACTAATACTCAATTCATGTGAATAACGAAATGCACTTTTATTGAAAATAGCTTTTTGCCAATCAGTCCCCTTACCTAAAGAAGCAGGATCTGAAAATACTACCGATCCACCACCAGCAAGTGATTTCTCATTTAACAAAGTAGCATATTGAGTTGCATTTAGCAAATCTAAAGTTTTTGCTGGAGCTGAAACACCAGCAAAACCATTGTAATTAACAGTAATTTTTCCAGATTTTCCTTTTTTAGTTGTAACTAAAATTACACCAGTAGCAGCACGAGTTCCATAAATTGCAGCAGAAGCAGCATCCTTAAGAACCTCCATAGATTCAATATCTGACTGATTAAGGTAACCAATACCACCTGCATCTACAACAACACCGTCAACTACCCAAAGTGGATCATTTCCTCCTTCACCAAAAGTAGTAATACCTCTAATACGAATTGTTGATGAGGATCCTGGCTGACCAGAACTAGCCGCTATTGTAACTCCAGAAACCCTACCTTGTAATGCTTGTTCTATACGCCCATTAGGAACTTTTTCTAAATCCTTAGCTCTTACACTTGAAATCGATCCTGTAACTACACTTTTCTTTTGTGTACCATAACCTACAACCACAACTTCATTTAAATCTTGCGATGCAGAATACATTTTTACTTGCACCGATGATTGACCATTAATTTCTATATTAACAGTTTTATATCCCACAAAACTGATGGTCAAAACTCCATTTTTAGGAGCATTGATTTGAAACTTACCATCAAAATCTGTAGACGTTGAGGATGAACTTCCTTTTAAAACTATGGTTGCCCCTGGAATTGGCAACCCCGATTCATCAATCACTTTTCCGTTTATAGCTGCTTCCTGTGCCTGAGCATAAACTGAGAATAAGATTGACAAAATACAAAAAATAAATGTTTTTAATAATTTCATTTTTCTGATTATTTTGGTTAATTAATTAGTTATTTAATGCAATACTAAGGTATTTTTTTTTATATCGACAATAAAAAACTACTACAAAAACACATCAATAACGTTATAACTACTTTACAAAAATACAACACAAAAAATATAAATACTTGATTTTAAGTTTTTTAAAAATTAAAAAATATTACTTAAAAAAAAATTAAATAAAAAAAAACCACTACAATTACTATAATTTAAATACTTTAGCAAAAATTACACAAAAGCGTCCCGAAATTTAGCTAAAAAGCACTCAGAAACCTTAATAAAACTAATTACAACCACTAATAATGATATCAACTTATATACATTTTCAAAAGAATAAAAAGAAACATTACATGAAATTCACAAAAATTCTTTTGTTATTTATTTTAATGAATCTAACTACAATCGTTTTAGGTCAAGTAAAAAAAATTGGACTACCACACATTAAAAACTATAGCAGAACAGATTATAAGGGTGGCACACAAAACTGGAATATCGATCAAGATAAAAATGGAAACGTGTATTTTGGAAACAATGATGGTCTCTTACAATTTGATGGGACAACATGGAACAAATACAAAGCAAAAAATTCCGAAGCAATTAAAAGCTTAAAATTAGATCCATCTGGAAAAATATATGTGGGCTGCTATTATGAGTTTGGTTACTTTAAACCCAATTTAAAAGGAAAACTTGAATACACTTCTCTTACTAGTTTATTGAATGAAAAAACACTAAACAGAGTTGATTTTATTTGGAAAATACACTTATATAAAGATGAAGTTATTTTTCAATCTTTTAATGGCATATATATCTATAAGAATAACAAAATTAAAGTTATAAATGCACCAAAAAGATTTCAATTCTCATTCCTAACCAATTCAAAATTATATATTCAAGATATTCAATCTGGAATTATGGAATATAAAAACGGCAAACTCAGCTACCTCAAAGGCTCAAACACTTTAAACAATTCTGAAGTTTGGGGCATGATCGAATTAAAAAAAAATAATATTCTAGCTTCTACATTAGACAAAGGACTTTTCATCATAACAAATAATCAAACAACACCTTGGAATACAGAAGCCAATACATTTGTTAAAAAAAATGGCTCATTGGGCTGTGTACTATACAAAAACAAATACATTGTAATTAATTCTGTCCTTGAAGGAATAATAGTTTGCGATTTAAATGGAAATATTATTCAACATATAGACCGCAGTAAGGGACTTCAAAACAATACAGTTCTTACTTCCTTTATAGACAACAACAATAATTTATGGCTGGGATTAGATAATGGAATTACATATGTAAACGAGAACTCATTTCTGACCTATTTTGGATTTAGTTATAATTTAGGCACCGTTTATTCCTCTGTCATACATAAAGGATATTTATATGTTGCAACAAACCAAGGAGTTTTTTACCATCCTTGGGATACAGATTTCAAAGAAGGCTCTTTTAAACTTGTTGAAGGAACAACAGCTCAAGCATGGAATGTCCAAATCATAAATGGAGAACTAATATGCGCTAGTAACAAAGGTGCCTTATTTATACAAAATGGAAAAATGATTAAAAATCTTGATTCTCAGGGATACTTTGGATTTAAATCAATACCTAATCATGCTAATTTTTTCATTGGAGCTAATTACAATGGCTTTTCTATTTTTGAAAAGACTAACTCAGGAATGAAGTATAGAAACAAAATAGAAGGAATCGACAAGTCATCCAATACTTTTGAAATTGATAAAGATTATTTATGGCTAAAAAAAGATCAATATATATATAAAATCACATTAAATAATAACTTAAGAAAAACTAACTCCATAAAGATCTTTAGTCAATTTTCAGAACAAAATTCTGGTATTGGAAGCCTTCAAAAAATAAATAATAAAGTTTTTTTTCAATCAAATAATATTTTTTACACTTATTCAACAACACAAGACACATTTGTAGAAAACACTATAATAACCAATATATTCAAATCAATTCCAAAAATCAAAGAATTAAAAGAAGATATTAATGGAAATATTTGGTATATCTTTAATGAATCAATGGGAGCACTGATGAAAACAGGAAACAACAAATACAAACATGTTATAGCTCCTTTTTCAAATTTAACTGGAAATTTAGTAGCCAATTATATGTCGATAAACACCATTGACTCCAAAAACACCTTTATAGGATTAACGGATGGACTAGCCCATTATGATTCTGCTATTGAAAACAAATCCTCATCAAAACCTATAGCACATATAAGGAGTTTTACATTTCCTGGTGACACAATATACTTAGGAAATGAACAAAACAAAATAGAGGAATACGAAGTACCCTATGCGTCAAACCAAGTAAAATTTACGTTTGCCTCTCCTTCATACGAGAATCTCGAAAATCTTGAATTTTCATATCAACTAGAAGGCTTTGATGAAAATTGGAGTACTTGGTCAAACAATACCATAAAAGAATACACCAATTTAAAAGAAAGCAACTACAAAATGAAGGTGAAAGCAAGAAATAGTTTTGGGATCCAATCGAATGAAACATCAATTGAATTTAGAGTATTTCCGCCATGGTACAGAAATTCATTAGCCTACTTAATTTACTTAATGATGGCCGTTGGTCTAGTTTACTACATTAGATTTACCATAAGAAAAAAAATAAGAAAAAACCGTCATTTTGAAACATTAGAACAACGAAGATTATATTTAGAAAAAGAAACCAAAATTAAACAAGAACAATATGAACTGGAAAAAGAAATAGAAAAATTAGAAAATGATAAATTACAAATAAAACTACTATCAAAAGACAAAGAACTAGTTAACAATACATTGCAAGTAGTAAAGAAAAATAAAATATTAAATGGAATTATTCAAAAATTAAAAGACATAAACACAAATTCATTTGATGAAGACACAAAGGCACAATTTACAAAACTAAACAGAAGTATTACCAAGGAAGTTAACACTGACAAAAGCTGGAAGGATCTTGAAAAACATTTGAAAAATGTTCATTTTGATTTTCTTAAAAAATTAAAAGAAAAACACTCTAATATTTCTCCAAGAGAAATGGACTTGGCGACTTACTTATTAATGAACATGTCAACCAAAGAAATTGCTGAATTCATGAATATATCAACAGGAGGAGTAGAGTTAGCCAGATATCGGCTAAGAAAAAAACTAGAATTAAATCAAAAAGAAAATTTAATCGGGTACTTAATGAGTATAAAATAGAACAAAAAAAGAAGCCGTCTCAATACTAAATTTGAGGCGGTTTTTTATATGCTAGATTTTAGTTTGATTTTTATAAAAAACGAATGAACATATATAAATGGTTTATGCTGCGATTATCTTTCTTAAATTATGAGCTAAAGCCATTAATCCGAACTCTAATTCGCCTTTTTAAGTCCTTTTAAGGTAAATCGTCTAAATCCATTATTATGTTTGAGCTGCGCAAACACAGGCTCTACATCTGCAGTGTGCTGTCTTCGTTTTTGGATTCCTTTTTCATTAAGCAGTAATTCTCTGGTTCGTTATTTACACCTTTCCAGATTCTGATTTCGCTCTATACTTCGATTGCTTTGGCTTTAAAACATTGACCTGCAAACGGACAGCCTTCGCAGTTTTGAGCCCGATAATGTGATAAACACTGCTTGTAAACCTGCCTCTGTTGTACGTTTGCTTTGGTGTGTTTTTTTTGCATTTTTTAACCCATCGGACAAACATAAAAGTCTTCTTCTGAGTTGTAATAAAGATTTTCTTTACTAAAAGTTTTGTGCTTTTTTTGATAGTTTTTATCTTGTTCTTTATCAAAAGTATTGTATTTCACATAAGCCGTAAGACTTTCTTGTTCGAGGTAATCATAGTTTTCTTCACTTCCATAACCAGCATCGGCGGTGATTTCTTCTAACCTTTAAATATTTTCTCTCCAAAGGTTTTTTTAAGATTTTCTAAATGCGGTTTTAAAGTTTTTGTATCAGTAGAATTTTGATGCACAGTGTAGTTTACAATAATTTGATTCTCGGTTGATATTTGAGTATTGTTCCCTAGTTTTAATTGACCGTTAAGCATATGGTCTTCTTTCATCCTCATAAAAGTAGCATCAGTATCTGTTTTACTATAAGAATTTCGTATTCCTAAAATGGCTTCTTGCTGCTGATATTTCTCAATATTTTTGGTGAAATTTTGATTGATATAGCGCAGTTTAGCTTTAGATTTTGAACTTGCTTTTTCATTTCCAGAGAGTTTAGCATCTATTTCAGCTACAGTTTTCTCAATAACTTATCTGCTGATTTCTTTGAACTCAGGCGGGTCGGGATTACTGCTGTCTTCATTTGAGATACTCTGAGCATATTTCCACAGCTCTTCTAATTGGGCAAGCATTTTTGCTTTATTGGTTTTTATGCTTTTACCCCAGACAAAACTATATTTATTGGCTTGTGCTTCAATTTTTATTCCATCTGTAAAGATTTGTTTTAGAGAAATCAATCCTTCATCTGTCAGCATTAAAACAACTTGTTTGAAGATTTCTTTAAAGGAGTCCTTTAATTTATTGGTTCTAAATCGACTAATAGTATTATGGTCAACAACAGTCATACCTGTAGGCCACATAAAGTTAATGTTTTCTCTAACTGCTGCTTCTATTTTTCGCGAGGAATAAATATTGGTCATATAAGCATAAAGCAGCATTTTGGGGTGATAGGCGGGGTTTCCTTCTTCGCTATAGGCTTTTAGCGGTTTAATGTTTAAGGCTGACAACTTGGTCTACAATGCGTACAGGATACTTTTGAGTAATAAAGTCATCAAAAGAATAAGGTAAAAGGGTCGTATGGTGCTGGTTGTAATGTTTGAATCTCATGTTTAAAGCGCTAAAAATCAACACATAAACCTGCAAAATAGCTTGCGAAAATTCAAAAAAAACCGCCTCAAGTTGTGAGACGGCTTCTTATATTAATGCAATAATTCTAATGTTCTTTCAAGAGCCATTCCTCTAGAGCCTTTAATAAGAATCATGTTATTTACAATTTTTTTATTTTTAATTACTTCTGAAAAGTCTTCAAAATTTTCAAAGAAGAAGAAATTCGATTTAGCTATTTTGTTTTGACAAAAATCTTTACCAATAAAATAGCAATCAATAGTATCTTGATTTACCAATAAATCTAAAACTCCTTTATGCTCTACCAAACTTTCTTTTCCTAATTCAAACATATCACCTAGAAAAAGACTTTTATTCTTTTTGTCTAATAATACAAAATTATCAATAGCAACTTTCATGCTGCTAGGGTTTGCATTATAAGCATCCAAAATAATTTCATTTGTTCCTTTGATCATTAACTGTGATCTGTTATTTTCAGGAATATAACTTTCAAGTGCCTCTTTTATAGCTTTATTTTCTACTCCAAAATAGCTTCCTATTGCAATTGCTGCATTGATGTTATTAGCATTATACAGTCCAATTAAATGAGTCGAAATTTCATTTTGAGAATAAGACACAATTACAAAAGGATTTGCCTCTACATGGCTAATATTTACATCAACATTCTTATTATTTATTCCAAAAGAATACAATTTAAAATCTTTTGTTTTTTCAACTTGAATAGGGTCTTCGAAATTAACAAAAGCTAATTTATCATTCCCAGAAAGATAATGATACATTTCACTTTTCCCCTGAATAACACCTTCAACTCCGCCAAATCCTTCAAGATGCGCTTTGCCGAAATTAGTAATATACCCATAATCAGGCTGTGCAATTTCACAAAGAAATTCAATCTCCTTTTTATGATTGGCACCCATTTCTACAATTCCGATCTCTGTATCTTTATTAAAAGACAATAGGGTCAAAGGCACGCCAATATGATTATTTAAATTTCCAATAGTGGCTTTAGTTATAAATTTCTTCGAAAGAACTACATTTATCAATTCTTTTGTAGTCGTTTTTCCATTACTCCCTGTAAGAGCAATTATAGGTAACTTTAAATAAACTCGATGAAATTTTGCTAATTCTTGAAGTGCAATTAAACTATTTTCAACTAAAACAGTTCTTTCGTCAATAAAATAATCTTTGTTATCGATCAGCACGTAAGAAGCTCCTTTATCAAGCGCTTCTTTAGCAAAAGTATTAGCGTCAAAATTTTCTCCTTTAATAGCCACAAAAAAAGAGTTTACACCTATTTTACGAGTGTCAATTGAAATCGAATTGCATTTCAAAAACAAATTATGAATGTAATTAATATCCATATAAATATAATTTAAAAAATAAAAGCCCTAATGAAAGGGCTTTTATTAATATTATTCTAAAAAATTAATTTCTTGGCGATCTTTTTGTATTTGATTTAGAACCTACTCTAGACATAGCACATCTAAATCCGATGTAATCTGTTGCCATATCTTGAGGAAAGAATCTTCTTTGCGCAGGATCTAACCAATAAGCTCTATCTCTCCAAGATCCTCCTTTATAAACACGAACTGCGTCGTTTATCAAAGTCGTTCTCTTGTTAGACTTATCGTACTTTCTCTCCATATTACCTAAACTATCAATTCTTACATTTTGTTTAGGTGAATTGTACATTGTTTCTTTTTCAGAAGGCTTTGCTTTATCCGCATCTGCTCCTCCAAACTTATAATACTTACTAGATTGTTTATCTCCATCTCTGAAATTGATATTATCACTTGTACTAAAATTTTGTCTTAAGTAAGTTTCATTATCATCAACAGGAACTTGTGCTATTTCACCAGCTAAATGTTTAGGAACTAGTTTACCATTACTTAAAGTATCATAAACGATATCCTTATTAGTGATAATCTCGATTTTTCCATCTTTACCAATTTTATTTTTGGTATAAACATTTCCTCTAAAATAGTTGAAATCATTTGTTTCTACATCAACAATAGGTCTATAAACGTCAGCAACCCATTCCGCAACGTTACCTGCCATATCATATAAACCGAAGTCATTTGCTGGATATTTCTTAACTTCATTAGTAATATCAGCTCCATCATCAGACCAACCTGCAATACCACCATAATCTCCATTACCTTGTTTGAAGTTAGCTAATTGGAAACCTTTATTAGATCTTTTTCCTGAACGAGTATAGGTACCAGACCAAGGATATTTCTTTTGTCCTTTGTAAATATTGTATTCTCTTTGTCCTACATCAGCTGCAGCTGCATATTCCCACTCAGATTCGGTTGGTAATCTGTATTCTGGCAATAATATCCCAGATGATCTTTGTGCATACACATTTTTCTCTTCAACAACGTTTCCATCTTTATCTGGTTTTGGTCCTTTTTTAGACGCCCCTTTACCTTTTAGAAGAATTTCTTCATTACCTCCATAAGTCATTGTAGGTGCTGCCAAATAAGTTTCAGTACTAAAAGTACTTTCTGCAGAAACATCTAATGACTTAGCATTTTTCTTTAAATATCCATTTTTTTCTAAGACAGCTTCATTTACACGATCTGTTCGCCATTTGCTAAATTCAACAGCTTGAACCCAATTTACTCCAACAACTGGATAATTAGCATATGCAGGATGTCTTAAATAGTTATTAGTCATTGTCTCATTATAACCCAATCTATTTCTCCAAACAAGTGTGTCTGGCGAAGCTCCTTCGTAAATATTTTTATAATTTTCTTCAGTTGGAGGATAAACTTTTTTCAACCATTCAAGGTATTCAAGGTACATTAAGTTGGTAACCTCTGTCTCATCCATATAAAAAGACATCACGTGTTGCTGACTTGGCACATTATTCCAATCATGCATTACATCGTCTTGTATTAGTCCTTTTGTAAAAGTTCCACCTTCTATAAACACCAACCCTGGACCAGTCTCTTGCGTTTTACCAGCTTTTCCTTTAGCAAAACCACCTTTAGAACTGCTTACATTCCAGCCTGTTCCTCTTGAAGCGCTGTCTGATTTAGATTTTTTGCTACAACTAGCTAATCCTAATATTAATGCAACTGACAGCATCACGTTTATTAAGGGGATAGTCTTATTTACTTTCATAGTTTCTAGTAGGTAATTATTAAAATTTAGGTTGTGCAATTTAATAATTAAAATTAAACCACAAAACCCTTTTCAACTTAATTTTTAACGTTTTTTTAGATATATTAAAACGCAAAAATATATTTTTTATTACACAAAACAAGAAAAAAGACTTTTAATATTTTTTATTTACTTTTATCAATTATTTACACTCCAAATCGTTATCAATTTCCATGAGAAATCTAGTCTTTTATTTTATCTTACTGTTTCCAATTCTAACATTTGCTCAAGCAAAAGGAGATATAACTATTGACTGGTTAGAAAACAACACTATATCATCTATAAATACTAAAACACAAACACCTGTTTTTAAAGGAAATAGCTATTCTTATGACCCGTTTGATAGAGCACTTTATTACAATTTAAATTTAAATAGCAGTAATGATTTAGATGTAAAAAGCCTTCAAATTACAAATATAATCTATGATGCAATAACAGCTTCCTCCCTTGGGAATTTAAATCCATCAATCATCCCTTCTTCAATAAAAACCAATTTTTATAATGTTAAATCGAGAGATAACATTCAAAATTTTTTAAGAATCTCCCCTATAATAAAGGATAACTCAGGATACAAAAGAGTAAAATCTTTTTCTTACACGATAAATAATGGCTCTACCAAAAAAAATACTTCAATTAAAAACAAAGTCAACATCAATAATTCAGTTTTAAATTCAGGAGATTGGTACCGTTTTTACATAGAAAAATCTGGAGTTTATAAAATTTCGAAAGAATTCTTACAACAATTAGGCATTAATTTAAATGGCATTAATCCAAAAAAAATAAAACTCTACGGTAATGGAGGTAAGATGCTTCCGCTAGCAAATAGCTCTTTTTACCCAAATGATTTAACAGAAAATGCAATCCAAATACAAGGAGAAAATGATGGTGTTTTCAATTCTGAGGATTATATTTTATTTTACGGTGAAGGAACTTCAAATTGGAATGAAGAAAGTCAAACTAACATTAATTTGTATGACACAAAATCTTATTATTATATAACAGTACAGGGAGATGATGGAAAAAGAATTTTGGACATGCAACAGCCAACAGCTGCCAGTACTACTACTCTAACTTCATATGATGATTATCAATTTCACGAAGTAGACGAAAAAAACATTGCACAAGTAGGACGCCAATGGGTTGGAGAATCATTTGAAATTAATGAAACACAAGAATTTACATTTGATTACCCTAACATTGACATATCTACGCCAGTTAATTTGAACATTTCTTTGGCATCAGCCGCTTATACCCCTACTTCTTTTAAAGTAGCAGCCAATGGACTTGATGTTGGTACTGTTTCATTTACATCCTTAATTTCAGGTGATGACAAACAATATGAACAAAAAAAACTATCTAATACTACATTTACTGGTTCCCCAAGCATAAAAATAAAATTAATTTATAACAACAACGGAGTTCCTGGATCTAAAGGTTTCTTAGATTTTATTCAATTAAAAGCAAAAAGTAAACTACAGGGATTCGGAAAGCAATTTCATTTTCAATATGATTTAGCTAATTCAAGTCTTGGTGTAGTATCCTATAATTTCTCAAACGCTACATCTATTTCTCAAATTTGGAATGTAAGCGATATATATAATGTAACCAAAACAGAAAATATTAGTGGAAACACATTCTCTTTCAAGGATAATCTAGGTGAGCTCCAAAAATACATTGCCATCGACTCAAATGACTACTACTCTCCTTTAAAAGAAAGCAAATCAAAAATAGCTAACACTAATATAAAAGGAACAATATTCAAAAATACGCAAGGTCAATTTCAAGACATTGACTATGTAATAATCACTCCAGATTTTTTAAGAACTCAAGCAGAGAAACTGGCTTCTTTTCACCGGATAAATTCTAATTTAAATGTAAAAGTACTTACATTAGAATCTATTTACGAAGAATTTGCTTCAGGAAAACAAGATATTGCAGCGATTAGAAATTGTATTAAATACATTTACGACAACGCTTCATCTACCGATAAAAAAGTAAAATATGTAAATCTTTTTGGAGATGCTTCTTTCGATTACAAAAATAGAATTTCAAACAATAATAACATTGTCCCCATATATGAGTCTTTAATCAGTAATACTATTAGTGAAGCTTCTTTTGCTTCTGATGATTTTTATGGATTAATGGATGATACTGAAGGAAATATTACCAATTATTATGGAGGTGTTGATATAGCTATTGGTAGAATGTTAGTTAGTAACACAACTCAAGCTAATGAAATGGTTAACAAAGTTTTCGAATACTATGACAAAAAAGCATATGGTTCATGGAGAAATAATTATATTACTCTCGCCGATGATTCAGACAAAACCTCTGATGCCACTTTACAATCAAGACAAAATACTGTATCAGACGAAATTGAAACTCAAAAACCATTTCTGAATGTATCTAAAATATTTTTAGATGCTTATACTCAAGAAGCTTCTGCAGGCGGAGAAAGATATCCTAAAGTCAAATCCGAATTTTACAACGAATTTGAAAAAGGAGCATTAGTTTTCAATTATTTAGGTCACGGAGGAGAAGATGGCCTGTCAAGTGAGCGAATTTGGGACAAAGCTGATAGCCAAAGCTTAACTAATCAATATAAATATCCCTTATTTATAACTATAACATGCGAGTTTTCTCGCTTTGACAACCCCACTAGACCTACAGCTGGAGAATATATTTATTGGAATTCAAAAGGAGGAGCAATTTCTCTAGTTTCAACTATTCGTTCAATTGGACAATTTAGTGCTGAAAATTTCAATGATGTTTTTGCAAAAAACCTTTTAGCTTATGGCTCCAACCAATATGTTTCTATAGCCGAAGCTTTAAGAATATCTAAAAATGAAAATCCAAACTCAGCAACAAACGTCGTTCTTTATATAGGTGATCCAGCAATATTTCTTGCTATTCCTAAACCAAAAATAATACTTACCAAAGTAAATGACATACCAGTTAATCAAACAATTCCCGATTTCAAATCATTGTCTAAAATGAAAATATCTGGAGAAATAACCGATGAAAACAATATAACAATTACTAATTATAATGGAGCTTTATCTACAATCTTATTTGATAAAAAAACAACCAAAAGCACATTAAATAATGATGGCTATAGTCCCACAATAAATTTCTCAGCATTAGGTGAAGCAATTTTTAGAGGAAATGCATCTGTAACCAATGGCCAATTTGAATACAGTTTTATTGTTCCAAAAGATATTCGTATTCCTTTGGATAATGGAAAAATAAGTTTTTATGCTCAAAAAAACCAATTATTAGAAGATGTAACTGGCTATGATACAACAATAAAGATAGGCGGAATTAATGAAAATGCAGTTGCAGACAATAATACTCCAAAAGTGAAGTTATATATGAATGATGAAACATTTGTCTCAGGAGGCATTACCAATGAATCACCTATTTTTATTGCCTATTTGGAGGATGAAAGCGGGATAAATACTGCGGGAGGGATTGGTCATGATATAGTAGCTGTATTAGATGGAGATGTAAACAACCCTACTATTTTGAATGATTATTACCAAACCGAGTTAGATAGCTATACTAAAGGTAATTTACACTTTCCTTTTAGGAATTTAAAAACAGGCCTGCATACAATTACATTTACTGTTTGGGATGTATACAATAATGCTACAACTTCTGAAATACAATTTTTAGTTGTCGGAAACGAAACCGTAACATTAACAAACGTATTAAATTACCCAAATCCTTGTATAAACTATACAGAGTTTTGGTTTACCCATAATAAACCAAATGAACCCTTAGAAGTACAGGTACAAGTATTAACAATTACTGGAAAAGTTGTTTGGACAAAAAACCAAACCATTACTACTCCAGGCTTTTTATCACGAGAAATAACATGGGACACTCGGGATGATTTTGGAAATAGAATTGGAAAAGGAGTTTATGTTTATAAGCTTACCGTAAAGGCAACCTTATCCAATAAGAAAGTTGAAAAGATTGAAAAACTTGTGATTCTTTAATTTTATAGTATATTTATGCCAAATTAATTTTTATCTAAAATAATGAAAAAAGTCCTTTTATTAGTAATATTCTTTCATCCATTTAATTTCATTCAAGCTCAGGAAAACAATATTACAACGGCAGTACCTTTTCTTCTTGTAGCTGCAGATGCCAGAGCAGCAGGTATGGCAGACAATGGAGTTGCTACCTCTACAGATGGTTTTTCACAACAGTGGAATCCCTCGAAATATGCTTTTGCTGAAGATCAACAAGGGTTTTCGGTAAGTTACACTCCATATTTAACTGAATTAGTTAATGATATTTCATTAGCTCAATTAAACTATTACAATAAATATAGCGACAGAAGTGCTTTTGCTGCCAGTTTTCGTTATTTTGGCCTAGGTGAAATTGAATTAAGAAAAGATTTTGATAGTGATGTTGTGAAGGTTTCTCCCAATGAATTTGCATTTGATTTATCATATTCACAAAAATTGAGTGACCAATTTTCCATGGCAGTAGCGGGTCGTTACATAAACTCAAATCTAAAAGTAGCAACTGAAAATAATGATGCTACCGCAGCTAGTAGTTTTGCAGTAGATGTAGCTGGGTTCTATCAATCAGAAGAAATTGCATATAGTGATTTTAATGGTAGATGGAGGGCTGGTTTTAATTTTCAAAACATGGGACCAAAACTACATTATGACAATGATATCATAAATGGCAATTTTTTACCCGCCAATATGAAACTTGGAGGAGGATTTGATTTTATTTTAGACGAATACAATAAAATTTCCGTTAATCTAGAATTAAGTAAATTATTAGTACCAACGCCACAAGTATTCAACACTAGTGCTGGTGTTTATGAAGGTAAAGACATGAACAATGATGGTATTATTGACAAAACTGATTACGAAATATCTAATGAAGACTATAAAAACATAGGCTGGTTTGCAGGAATGTTCCAATCATTTTCAGATGCTCCTGGAGGATTTAGCGAAGAATTGAAAGAGGTAACTTACTCATTGGGATCTGAATATGTTTATCAAGATTCTTTTTCATTTCGCGCTGGATATTTTCATGAAAACCCAGACAAAGGAGCAAGAGAGTTTTTCTCACTTGGAGCTGGTTTTAAATACAGTACTGTCAAAGTAGATGTTTCATACCTATTCTCAACATCTAAAGTACAAAACCCATTAGAAAATACTTTACGTTTCTCTTTATCATTCAACTTTGGGGAAAAATACGAAACCTATTAGTAGAAATTTTAATATAAAAACAAAAAAATCCAATTTCAGCAATGAAGTCTGGATTTTTTGTTTTTTAAGTAACAAATTATACTGTTCTTTAAAAATAAAAAAACAATTTTATTTTAGCTAATTAGAAATCATCAAAACGGCATTCAAATGAAAGAAATAACAATTACTTCAAAAATTAATGTATTTGAATCCATTCAAGAATTACCTCAAGAGGAACAAAACTTGATGAAAAAAGCAATAGAAATAAGAAAAAATGCCTACGCACCCTATTCTAAATTTAGAGTCGGTGTAGCTATTTTACTGAACAATGGAGAAATTGTTGTAGGCTCTAATCAAGAAAATGCAGCATATCCCTCTGGACTTTGTGCAGAAAGAGTTGCGATATTTTATGCTGGAGCTGTTTATCCAGAGGCTAGTATATTAAAAATAGTAATTACCGCTACTTCAGACAACAATTCTACAACTACACCAGTTCCTCCTTGTGGTGCTTGCAGGCAATCAATTGCTGAATATGAAATACGCCAAAATACGCCAATAGAAATCTATTATATGGGCGAAACAGGAGAAATACATCAGTCATCATCCTTAAAAAATTTACTCCCTTTTATGTTTGATAACAAATTACTTTAAAAAAAGAACTAAAATTTAGCTTTTAAATTTTAGTTCTTAATAGGAATGTGTTATTTTTGCATCCCGATCCCTTCGGGGCGCAAATTTGTGGTGAGGAAACTATTTTGCGTTACTAGGTCACAATTGATAAAACAATAACACTTAAGCAAAAGAATTATTTCAGATGAAAGAAGTTACAAAAGAAGTTTATTTAAAGTGGTATGAAGACATGCTACTTTGGAGAAAGTTTGAAGACAAACTTGCGGCATTATACATTCAACAAAAAGTTAGAGGTTTTCTACACTTATATAATGGTCAAGAGGCAGTTTTAGCAGGTGCTTTACATGCTATGGACTTGACAAAAGACAAAATGATTACTGCTTACAGAAATCACGTTCAACCAATTGGTATGGGTGTAGACCCAAGACGAGTAATGGCTGAACTTTTAGGAAAAGCAACTGGAACTTCTAAAGGAATGGGTGGATCAATGCACATTTTTTCTAAAGAGCACCGTTTTTATGGTGGACACGGAATTGTAGGTGGTCAAATTCCATTGGGAGCTGGTTTAGCATTTGGAGACAAATACAATGGAACCGGTGGAGTTACTATGACATACTTCGGAGATGGAGCTGCACGTCAAGGTTCTTTACATGAAGCCTTCAATATGGCTATGTTATGGAAACTTCCTGTAGTTTTCATTGTTGAAAACAATGGATATGCAATGGGAACTTCTGTTGAAAGAACTGCAAATCATACTGATATATGGAAACTAGGTTTAGGATACGAAATGCCTTGCGGACCAGTTGACGGAATGAATCCTGTAAAAGTTGCCGAAGCAATGACTGAAGCAATCGACAGAGCAAGACGTGGTGATGGACCAACTTTCCTTGAGATGAAAACATATAGATACAGAGGTCACTCTATGTCTGATGCTCAATTATACCGTTCTAAAGAAGAAGTTGAAGAATACAAAAAAATAGATCCAATCACGCAAGTTTTAGATGTGATTTTAGATCAAAAATATGCTACTGAAGCTGAAATTGAAGTAATTGATCAAAGAGTAAAAGATCGTGTTGAAGAATGTGTTCAATTTGCAGAAGAATCTCCTTACCCAGAAATTCAACAATTATACGATGTAGTATACGATCAAGAAAACTATCCATTCACACCTCATAAACTATAAATCAATTATGGCAACAATTGTAACAATGCCTCGCTTGAGCGATACTATGACAGAAGGAACGGTAGCAGCTTGGCTTAAAAAAGTAGGAGACAAAATTAGCGAAGGTGATATCTTAGCTGAAATTGAGACAGACAAAGCAACAATGGAATTTGAATCCTTCAACGAAGGAACACTTTTATATATTGGAATCCCAGAAGGGGAAACTGCACCAGTAGACTCTTTATTAGCAATTATTGGAAAAGAAGGAGAAGATGTTTCAGCTTTAATAGCTGGAGGGGCAGCTGCACCAGCAGCAGCAGAATCAACACCGGCTCCAGTTGAAGCTAAAACAGCAGAAGCTTCTACAACAGCTGCTCCAGCTGCAGCATTACCAAAAGGAGTTATTGTAGTAACAATGCCTCGTTTGAGTGATACTATGACTGAAGGAACGGTAGCTTCTTGGTTGAAAAAAGTAGGTGACTCAGTTGCCGAAGGTGATATTCTTGCCGAAATCGAAACTGACAAAGCAACAATGGAATTTGAGTCTTTCAATGAAGGAACTCTTTTATATATTGGAATTCAGGAAGGAAATACTGCACCAGTTGATAGTCTTTTAGCTATCATTGGGCCTGCAGGAACAGATATTAGCGGAATTGCAGAAAACTATAAAACTGGTGGATCTGCACCAATTGCTGAAGTTAAAGAAGATGCTAAACCTGCTTCATCAGACAAACCTGCTGAAGTAATTGAAACAGTAAGCGACGGAAAAAGAATTTTAGCATCACCATTAGCTAAAAAAATAGCAAGCGATAAAGGAATTCAATTAACACAAGTAAAAGGCTCAGGTGAAAACGGACGTATCGTAAAAAGCGATATTGAAAACTTTACACCAGCAACTTCTGCTCCAGCAGCTAGCTCAGCTCCTAAAACTTCAGAAACTGCAAAAACAGAAGCTCCAAAAGTATTTGTACCAGCAGGAGAAGTTTTTACAGAAGAAATCAAAAATTCGCAAATGCGTAAAATCATTGCGAAACGTTTGGCAGAATCATTGTTTACAGCGCCTCATTACAACCTTGTGATTGAAGTTACAATGGACGATGCTATGCAGTCAAGAGCTATTATTAATTCAGTGCCAGATACCAAAGTATCTTTCAATGATATGGTAATCAAAGCTTGTGCTTTAGCATTGAAAAAACACCCAAAAATCAACTCTCAATGGAAAGAAGATGCTATCATTATCAATCATCATGTAAATATTGGTGTTGCGGTAGCTGTTGAGGATGGATTAGTAGTTCCAGTTTTAAGATTTACTGACGCAATGAGCCTTTCTCAGATTGGTGCAAGTGTAAGAGATCTTGCAGGTAGAGCTAAAAACAAAAAACTTGGACCACAAGAAATGGAAGGTAGTACTTTCACTGTTTCTAACCTTGGAATGTTTGGTATAACTGAATTTAATTCTATCATCAACCAACCAAACTCAGCTATATTATCAGTTGGAGCTATTGTAGAAAAACCAGTTGTAAAAAATGGTCAAATTGTAGTAGGAAATACTATGATGCTTTCATTGGCTTGTGATCACCGTACAATCGATGGAGCAACAGGAGCTCAGTTTTTACAAACATTAAAGCAATACATCGAAAATCCAGTAACTATGCTTGCATAAGCTGCTTAATTTTCACCATAATAAAAACCCGTTTTGAAATTTTCAGAACGGGTTTTTATTTTTAACTTAGATGCAAATATTTTTATATGAAGAAAATAAGCTTACTATTAATTATTATTGCTTTCACCGCTTGTCAAAAAAAAGAAAGCACAACTAAACATGAAGTTGTAAAAGATTCTCATTCCTTTTCAAATCCAGCTGAAGCAGTTGCCAAACATTTGGACTTAGATATCAAAGTCGATTTTAATACTCAAACTATTTCTGGAAAAGCTTCTTGGCAGATTGAAAATATTTCAAAAGGAAACGAAATTATTTTTGACGAAAACACTTTAAATATTACCAAAGTTACTTTGGGCGATGAAGAAAAAGAAACCAAATTCGAATTGGGTAAAGAAGTTGAATTCCATGGAAAACCACTTCATATAACTATCGAACCCAATACTACCAAAGTAAACATCTATTACTACACTACAAAAGAATCTATAGCTTTACAATGGCTAAAACCAGAACAAACTGCTGACAAAAAGAAACCTTTTGTTTTTTCTCAAGGAGAAAGTATTTGGTCACGTACCTGGATTCCTTGCCAGGATTCACCAGGAATTCGTTTTACTTATAACGCAAAAGTTACTGTGCCAAAAGATTTAATGGCTGTGATGAGTGCGGTAAATCCACAAGAAAAAAATGACACCGGTATTTATACTTTCAAACAAGAAAAAGCAATTCCATCTTATTTGATGGCAATTGCCGTGGGCGATATCGAGTTTAAACCAATTGATAATCGTACTGGTGTTTATGCTGAACACACAGTAATTGATAAAGCTAAATGGGAATTTGGAGAATTAGGAAAAATGGTAAATGCTGCCGAAAAACTTTTTGGCCCATATCAATGGGGTCGTTATGATGTTATTGTACTTCCTCCAAGTTTTCCTTATGGTGGAATGGAAAATCCAAATCTAACTTTCCTTACACCAACAGTTTTAGCTGGTGATCGCTCGCTAACAAGTTTATTAGCTCACGAATTGGGTCATAGCTGGAGCGGAAATTTAGTAACCAATGCTACTTGGGATGATATTTGGCTCAATGAAGGATTTACTACTTATGTAGAACACCGAATTGGAGAAGAAGTATTTGGAGTTAAAGAAGCAAAAATGCAAGATGTTTTAAGCCGAAAAACATTAAAAAATAATTTGGATGAAATAGGAAACGACAGCCCTGATTCCCGACTAAAAGTAGAGACTAAAGGAAGAAATCCAGATGACTGCTTAAGCGAAATTCCATACGAAAAAGGATATGCTTTTTTACAAACTATTGAAGCTGTAGTTGGACGTAAAAAATTTGATGAATTCCTTACTAATTATTTCAAAGCGCATGCCTTTCAATCAATAACAACAGAATATTTTGTAGCCTATTTTAATAAAAATCTAATCAATGGAGACAAAACATTAGCCAATAAAATAAACCTTGATGATTGGGTTTACAAACCTGGAATTCCAAGTAATATCATTACACCTGTTTCAGAAGATTTCAATTCCATTGATAATATCCAAAAAACTTGGAGAAAAACTGGAGTTAAGGGATTGAGTCAGAAAATAAAATCGACTAACGAAAAGCAGCATTTTATTGATTATTTGCCAAAAGATTTGACCACTGAAGAAATAACTGCAATTGACAAAGAATTTAATTTTATCAATGGTGGAAATTTTGTTGTTCGACGTCAGTGGTTTATAAAAACAATACAAAATCAGTACAAAGATGCTTATCCAGCAATTGAAGAGTTTTTGACTTCTTATAGCCGAACAGGTTCATTGCTTCCACTCTATAAAGAGATGATTAAAACCCCCGAAGGAAAAGCTTGGGCAAAACAAATCTATGCAAAAGCAAAAGCTGGATATCATGCTACTACTGTTCAAGCTGTAGAACCTTTATTGAAATAAAATACTATGGGCATGCCCTCGTTGCACCACATTTGGATTAAACAATACCATTTGTACAGCAACGAGGTCGGGCTGTCCATTCTATCTTTTGTTTTGCTAAAGAAGCAAAACAAAAGGATGCCATTTCCATCCCTCATGCAAATTCGGTTTCATGAAGAACATTTTTAGGTTTTAAAGGGCCTTAAAACAAAAAAAACAGCCCCCAAAGAACTGTTTCTTAACATTCGAAGTAAGTAGTTTCAAAAAATCCTAAATCTTTAATTTACCGTAGCCACATTTTCATTTTTAATTTTCAAGTCGCCTTTATAGACTTCAGCGATTGCTTTTCTGGATAAGGTAGTGGCTGTATTAGCAACTACAATCTCATGGGTTACCTTTTTTAAATTAGTTTCTACCTCCAAAAAGTAAACCCCCTCTGGAAACTCCTCAAGACTATACACTCTTGTTATTCCACCTTTACCCGTTACTGTTTCATTATAAATCACATTATGGGACTCATCATAGATTGTTACAGTAGCTTTCTGAATCTCATTTACCGAAAAACTAATTTCTTTACCCTCTCCCTTTTTTACATTAAGTAAAAAATCACCATTGATTGCATAAGTACTCATTGTAGTCATTGCTACTAATACTACTAAACTGAATTTTAAAATCGTTTTCATGATACTGCGTTTTAAATTAGTAATTATTTCTATAGCTAAAGTAGTCTCATAATTCCTATAAAAACACAACTACATTCTCTAATATAAGTGCTATTTTAACTCCACGAAAACGATATATCCACCTCTATGGTAATTCAGTAACTGTTTGGGGCAATATACCATAGTCCGTTTTTTATATAAACTGAGTTTTTTGTAAAACAAAAAACCCTGTTTCTTATCGAAACAGGGTTTTTATAAAAAAAGGCAGCGACATACTCTCCCACATAACTGCAGTACCATCTGCGCAGGCGGGCTTAACTACTCTGTTCGGGATGGGAAGAGGTGAGCCCCGCCGCAATAACCACCTTAAGAAGTTATAATTGCTTTGGACAATCATCTTGCAAGTCGTAATTCCTAATTTAGAACTCGTGCATTGCAACAATATCTTAACATACTGAGATAAAGAATATAAAAAATGTATTAGAAAGTTTCTTCCCGAGTCTTGCGACTCGGGAAAAGGGTGTACATAAGCTTACGGGTTATTAGTACTACTCGACTATGACATTACTGCCTTTACATCTATAGCCTATCAACGTGGTCATCTCCCACGACCCTTAAAAGAAATCTCATCTTGTGGTGGGTTTCGCGCTTATATGCTTTCAGCGCTTATCCCTTCCAAACGTAGCTACTCTGCGGTGCCCCTGGCGGGACAACAGATACACTAGAGGTTTGTCCAATTCGGTCCTCTCGTACTAGAATCAGATCCACTCAAATTTCTTGCGCCCACAGTAGATAGAGACCGAACTGTCTCACGACGTTCTGAACCCAGCTCGCGTGCCACTTTAATGGGCGAACAGCCCAACCCTTGGGACCTTCTCCAGCCCCAGGATGTGACGAGCCGACATCGAGGTGCCAAACCCCCCCGTCGATATGAGCTCTTGGGGGAGATCAGCCTGTTATCCCCGGCGTACCTTTTATCCTTTGAGCGATGGCCCTTCCATGCGGAACCACCGGATCACTATGCTCTACTTTCGTACCTGATCGACCTGTATGTCTCTCAGTCAAGCTCCCTTATGCCATTGCACTCTACGCACGGTTACCAAGCGTACTGAGGGAACCTTTAGAAGCCTCCGTTACTCTTTTGGAGGCGACCACCCCAGTCAAACTACCCACCAAGCAATGTCCCCCGCAAAGCGGGGTTAGGCCTCAGATAAACAAAGGGTTGTATTTCAACAATGACTCCACAACGCCTAGCGACGCCACTTCACAGTCTCCAACCTATCCTACACATCATTTATCCAAGGTCAATACTAAGCTATAGTAAAGGTGCACAGGGTCTTTTCGTCCCACTGCGGGTAAACGGCATCTTCACCGTTACTACAATTTCACCGAGCTCATGGCTGAGACAGTGTCCAGATCGTTACACCATTCGTGCAGGTCGGAACTTACCCGACAAGGAATTTCGCTACCTTAGGACCGTTATAGTTACGGCCGCCGTTTACTGGGGCTTCAATTCAATGCTTCTCCGAAGATAACATCTCCTCTTAACCTTCCAGCACCGGGCAGGTGTCAGGCCCTATACTTCATCTTACGATTTTGCAGAGCCCTGTGTTTTTGATAAACAGTCGCCTGGACCTCTTCACTGCGGCCCCGATTACTCGGGGCGACCCTTCTCCCGAAGTTACGGGTCTATTTTGCCTAATTCCTTAGCCATGAATCTCTCGAGCACCTTAGGATTCTCTCCTCGACTACCTGTGTCGGTTTGCGGTACGGGTACTAATTACCTGAAGTTTAGAGGTTTTTCTTGGAAGCCCTTAGGCGCACTATCTCTTTGTCCGAAGACTCCGAGTACTATCGTATTTCCCCAAGCCGCGTGGATTTGCCTGCGCAGCTTATAGGTAGGTACTTCAACGAACTATTCCGTCAGTTCGCGGCGCTTTCATCACTCCGTCACCCCATCACAGTAATTAGTAGTACGGGAATATTAACCCGTGGTCCATCGACTGTCCCTTTCGGGTTCGCCTTAGGTCCCGACTAACCCACAGCTGATTAGCATAGCTGTGGAAACCTTAGTCTTTCGGTGTGCGGGTTTCTCGCCCGCATTATCGTTACTTATGCCTACATTTTCTTTTCTAACCAGTCCAGCATGCTTTACAACACACCTTCAACCCTGTTAGAATGCTCCCCTACCACTTGTAATAAATTACAAATCCATAGCTTCGGTAATATGTTTATGCCCGATTATTATCCATGCTCGTCCGCTCGACTAGTGAGCTGTTACGCACTCTTTAAATGAATGGCTGCTTCCAAGCCAACATCCTAGCTGTCTGGGCAGACAAACCTCGTTCTTTCAACTTAACATATATTTGGGGACCTTAGCTGATGGTCTGGGTTCTTTCCCTCTCGGACTTGGACCTTAGCACCCAAGCCCTCACTGCACGGAAACATTATATAGCATTCGGAGTTTGTCAGGAATTGGTAGGCGGTGAAGCCCCCGCATCCAATCAGTAGCTCTACCTCTATATAACTTTACGCCGTGCGCTGCACCTAAATGCATTTCGGGGAGTACGAGCTATTTCCGAGTTTGATTGGCCTTTCACCCCTACCCACAGGTCATCCGAAGACTTTTCAACGTCAACCGGTTCGGACCTCCACACTGTGTTACCAGCGCTTCATCCTGCCCATGGGTAGATCACACGGTTTCGCGTCTAACACTACTGACTAAAGCGCCCTATTCAGACTCGCTTTCGCTACGGATCCATGGCTTAACCATTTATCCTTGCCAGCAACGTTAACTCGTAGGCTCATTATGCAAAAGGCACGCCGTCACCCCACAAAAGGGCTCCGACCGCTTGTAAGCGTATGGTTTCAGGATCTATTTCACTCCGTTATTCACGGTTCTTTTCACCTTTCCCTCACGGTACTGGTTCACTATCGGTCTCTCAGGAGTATTTAGCCTTAGCGGATGGTCCCGCCAAATTCAGACAGGGTTTCACGTGCCCCGCCCTACTCAGGATACCACTATCCTTTACATTCATTACTTATACAGGGCTATCACCTTCTTTGGCTCTACTTTCCAGTAGATTCTAATTCTTTATGCAAGAAATGTCGTGGTCCTACAACCCCAACATTGCCGTAACAACATTGGTTTGGGCTAATCCGCGTTCGCTCGCCACTACTTACGGAATCACTTTTGTTTTCTTCTCCTCCGCCTACTTAGATGTTTCAGTTCAGCGGGTTTGCCCACCTATCGGTGTACTATGTCTTCAACATAGTGGGTTGCCCCATTCAGGTATTTACGGATCAATCGATGTGTGCTCGTCCCCGTAACTTTTCGCAGCTTATCACGCCTTTCATCGCCTCTGAGAGCCAAGGCATCCCCCATACGCCCTTATTTTGCTTATTGTACCAATCTTAAAATTAATTAAGACCGTTTTTTTTTGTCTTTTACTATAAATAGTAAAAAACGCTTTCTACTTTTTATTATTTCTTATCTCAATATGTCAATGAACTTTTTCCTTAGTAGAGACGTTGCAATGCAACGTCTCTACCGGATTGTGGAGAATAACGGAGTCGAACCGTTGACCTCCTGCGTGCAAGGCAGGCGCTCTAGCCAGCTGAGCTAATCCCCCATTTTTAAATGATGAGTTATGAATTATGAGTTATGAATTTGCTCATAAACGCTCAACTTCTAAAATTTCCTTTTTTTAAGAATTTCAATTCTTTTAAACTTATAACTCATAACTTATGACTTATAACTCTTAAAATAGTTGTCTCGGACAGACTCGAACTGTCGACCCCTACATTATCAGTGTAGTACTCTAACCAGCTGAGCTACGAGACACTCTTTATTCTTAAATTGTATTAGTCGTTGCACTGCAACGCCTCTACTTTTATTCTTTATTTTTTTAAATTAACAGCAAGAGTAATATAATCTTTAATTTGTAACCTATAAATTCTTCGTCTTCTTTCCCTAGCGTGCAATAAATTGCTAACAACTAAGGCTCTAGAAAGGAGGTGTTCCAGCCGCACCTTCCGGTACGGCTACCTTGTTACGACTTAGCCCTAGTTACCAGTTTTACCCTAGGCAGCTCCTTGCGGTCACCGACTTCAGGCACCCCCAGCTTCCATGGCTTGACGGGCGGTGTGTACAAGGCCCGGGAACGTATTCACCGGATCATGGCTGATATCCGATTACTAGCGATTCCAGCTTCACGGAGTCGAGTTGCAGACTCCGATCCGAACTGTGACCGGTTTTGTAGATTCGCTCCTGGTCGCCCAGTGGCTGCTCTCTGTACCGGCCATTGTAGCACGTGTGTAGCCCAAGGCGTAAGGGCCGTGATGATTTGACGTCATCCCCACCTTCCTCACAGTTTGCACTGGCAGTCTCGTTAGAGTTCCCGACATGACTCGCTGGCAACTAACAACAGGGGTTGCGCTCGTTATAGGACTTAACCTGACACCTCACGGCACGAGCTGACGACAACCATGCAGCACCTTGTAAATTGTCTTGCGAAAAGTCTGTTTCCAAACCGGTCAATCTACATTTAAGCCTTGGTAAGGTTCCTCGCGTATCATCGAATTAAACCACATGCTCCACCGCTTGTGCGGGCCCCCGTCAATTCCTTTGAGTTTCATTCTTGCGAACGTACTCCCCAGGTGGGATACTTATCACTTTCGCTTAGCCACTGAGATTGCTCCCAACAGCTAGTATCCATCGTTTACGGCGTGGACTACCAGGGTATCTAATCCTGTTCGCTACCCACGCTTTCGTCCATCAGCGTCAATCCATTAGTAGTAACCTGCCTTCGCAATTGGTATTCCATGTAATCTCTAAGCATTTCACCGCTACACTACATATTCTAGTTACTTCCTAATAATTCAAGTCTTGCAGTATCAATGGCCGTTCCACCGTTGAGCGATGGGCTTTCACCACTGACTTACAAAACCGCCTACGGACCCTTTAAACCCAATGATTCCGGATAACGCTTGGATCCTCCGTATTACCGCGGCTGCTGGCACGGAGTTAGCCGATCCTTATTCTCACAGTACCGTCAAGACTCTACACGTAGAGTTGTTTCTTCCTGTGCAAAAGCAGTTTACAATCCATAGGACCGTCATCCTGCACGCGGCATGGCTGGATCAGGCTTGCGCCCATTGTCCAATATTCCTCACTGCTGCCTCCCGTAGGAGTCTGGTCCGTGTCTCAGTACCAGTGTGGGGGATCTCCCTCTCAGGACCCCTACCCATCGTAGCCTTGGTAAGCCGTTACCTTACCAACTAGCTAATGGGACGCATGCTCATCTTTTACCGTTGTGACTTTAATTACAAATCGATGCCGATTCGTAATACTATGAGGTATTAATCCAAATTTCTCTGGGCTATCCCTCTGTAAAAGGTAGATTGCATACGCGTTACGCACCCGTGCGCCGGTCTCTAATTCCGAAGAAATATACCCCTCGACTTGCATGTGTTAAGCCTGCCGCTAGCGTTCATCCTGAGCCAGGATCAAACTCTTCATCGTATATTATGCGTCTTGAATTGCTTCAAGACTATTGTTATTCGACTCAGTTTCTATCGGTGTTTATTCAAATCTATACGATTCTATTACTCTTATTTTATTTGTTTCGTTTTTCAACGAAACGGCTGTCAATTCAATATGTCTAGGAACGTGTCTTTTTGTATTTCGCTTGTTTCTCAAAGCGGGTGCAAAAGTAGCATTTTCTTTTTAACTGGCAAGAAACTTTTGAAGTTTTTTTAGAAAAATTTCTTTTTCGTTTGCTTCTCGTTTTCTTATCAGTATTTCAAAGATCGTTGCTAATTTAGCGGGGTGCAAAAGTAACTAACTCTTTTATTTCTCACAAGCTTTTCTGAATCTTTTTTGAAAATAAATTTTCGTTTTGATTTTGAATTACTTGCCAGATTTTATAAGAACTTATTCGCTGTTGCGGGTGCAAAAGTACCACGTTTATTCGTTTCTGCAATGGCTTTTCTTAACTATTTTTTGTTTATTTTTTAATACACTGGTTTAAGGTGGGTTACAAAAACACTTTTTGATGATTTTTGAATTTGGGTATGGGATTTTGAAGTGTTTTATCGGTTTTGCTAGGTTTTTGGAGGTTTCTTTGGGAATAATACGTGGTTTATTCACTATACTATATATAGGTACTGAGTGGTGATTCTAAAATTTTATTGTTTTAAGTACATAGAAGTATCGTTTTTGGCTGTACTTACTATATAATGTACTTTTTATATATAACATTTATACTTTTTGTATAAATCAATTATATTTTTCGTATAAAACAATTATACCTTTCGTATAAATAATTTATACGTTTTGTATAAAACAATTATACTTTTTATATAAATCTTTTATACTTTTCGTATGAAACAATTATACTTTTTATATAAAACAATTATACCTTTCATATAAATCTTTTATACTTTTCGTATAAAACAATTATACTTTTCGTATAAAACAATTATACCTTTCGTATAAATCATTTATATTTTTTATACAAATCATTTATACGTTTTATATAAATGCTATATATAAAACATATAATATCATTGGTTTTAGATGCGGCGTTTGCTTTTTAAACTAAAATATGGTTGGGTTGTTATTCTGAAGGGTTCAGAATACGGAGGGCTTGCATCAAAAAGGTGATATACATATATAATAGGTGTATCTAAAAGACAAATCTCTCTTATAATGCCTGATGCCCTAGCCCTGATAGTAGTGGAAATCCTTGTGGGCCGGGGTTCGGCCCACAAGATTGGAGTGGATAGCAGGAAATAGCTCCTGATTATTATTGAAATTAATCGAAACGAATAGCTTTGACTGGGGAAATTTTTGTGATTATATAGGAGGGAATTAATAATACTAATGCACAAATTGTTACTGTAAGAATATTTAATGCCAAGATATATCCGAAATTAAGATATACTGGGGCTTCATTGACATAGTAGTTTTCGGGGTTTAGTTTTATTATTCCGAATTGTTGCTGTAATAACAATAATGCGATTCCGATTCCATTGCCCCATAACAATCCTCTGCCGATAAGATAGAATGCGTTGTAGAGAAATATTTTTCTAACTGACCAATTGTTTGCTCCTAATGCTTTTAGAATTCCTATCATTTGGGTTCGTTCTAGTATTAATACTAGCAAGGCTACTACCATATTTATAGTTGCCACGAGTATCATTACTGCTAATATTACAATAATATTGAAATCGAAAAGTTGCAACCACTCGAATATATAGCTATATTTTTCGATAATTGTTTTGGTATCTAGTGTTGAAGATGTTTTTTCATATACCTGCTCTCCGGTTTCTTTTATTGTATTGAAATCTTTAACAAAAACCTCAAAAGCTCCAATTTGATTTGGGTTCCATTTATTTATTTTTTGTACATGTCTTATATCTCCGATTATGTAGGTCGCATCGAATTGTTGAAATCCAGAATTGAAAATCCCTGTTATTTTGAATCTTCGGATATTTGGTAATTGATTTTGATTTTCCTTTATAAAGAAGGTATTAAAGGAATCGCCGACTTTTAGCTCTAGTCGATTGGCTAAAAACTGAGAAATTACTACTTCTGGAGTAACCTTTTTTGATAAATCAGGCAGTCTTCCAGAAACGAGATATTCTTTTATATTTCCCCATTGGTAGTCATTTCCTACTCCTTTGAAAATAATTCCCTCAAAAGCGGTTTCGGTTCTAATGATTCCAGCTTTACTGGCTATGGCTTGAATGTGACTTACCTCTGGAACGGCATTGAACTTTGGATAAAAATCTTGATTTTTTGCAATGGGCGATAATGTGATTTCAGATTGGTTATTATCGTAGTTCGAAATTATAATATGTCCGTTGAAGGCCGCAATCTTTTCACGGATTTTATTTTGTAATCCAATACCAGTTGCCACCGAAACTATCATCATGATCATACCGATAGCGATAGCAGATATAGCAATGTTAATTATAGGAGCTGATATGCTACTTTTATAATCTTTGGCAGTAATGAGCCTTTTGGCGATAAAATATTCTAAATTCAAATTAATATACTTTGAGGAACTGAACAAATATACATAAAGTTTTATTTAAGGTCTTGTTAAACCTTTTTTGGAGTACTGTTGATCTTATAAAAAAAAGCAAAATTTAGAGCGGTAATTTCTTTTTCATTTCTTCAACAATATTATAAGCTGCAGGACATATTGCTACATTTTGCAAAGTTAAATCGGTAATTTGCTGAAACTTTTTTCGGTCGGTATGAGGAAATTCACGACATGCTTTTGGACGAACGTCATAAATAAAACAAGTATTGTCTGTATCTAGAAAAGTACATGGCACGCTTTTCAATACATAATCCTGATCTTCATCTATACGCAAATACTGATCGATAAACTGCTGTGGTTTTTGCCTTAAAGACTTTGAAATGCGTTCAATATCTGCCAAAGTAAATAATGGTCCTGTAGTTTTACAACAGTTGGCACACTTTAAACAATCTGTTTTTTTAAACTCGGATTCATGGATATCCAGCATTATATAATCTAAATTCTTAGGCGTTTTCTTTTTTAGCTTATCGAAATACTTTTTGTTTTCGATATGCTTATCTTTGGCAAGTTTCCCTAATTCGTTTAAAGCTGGTTTCAATTTTGACATATAATGTTGAATGCGCAAAAGTACTAAACTTTAAACTCGGAAATTTAAACTTCAAACTAAATTTATGAAAGATCTTTTTGGAAAAGCTATACTAGATTACCAAACGAATAACAAACCCGAAAACTTAACAACCGAAACTTCTATTTCGGAAGAAGATGAAATGAGTGTTGCTTATCTATTTCGTGACTATAATGAGATGCCCAAAATAGAACAAAAGGCATTACAGCTAGCTAAAGGTAGGGTTCTCGATGTGGGATGTGGAGCCGGGAGTCATAGTCTGACTTTACAAAACGATAGAAATCTTGATGTTACATCTATTGATATTTCGGAAAATGCAATTGAAGCTTGTAAACTTCGTGGATTGAAGGATGCAAAAGTGCAAGACATACTGACTTTGGAAAATGAAAAATACGATACTATCATTGCACTAATGAATGGCACAGGGATTTTTGGCACTCTAAATGATACGCCTAAATTTTTGCAAAAATTAAAAAACCTACTCAATCCTGGCGGCCAGATTCTTATTGACTCTTCTGATATTATATATATGTTTGATGATGATGAAGATGGTGGAAAATGGATACCAAGCAATGGCTATTATGGGGAATTGACTTTTACTATATCCTATAAAAAAGAAACTGAAACTGCTTTTCCTTGGCTTTATCTAGACTATAATACATTGCAAAATGCAGCTTTTGCCAATGGACTCCAGTGTGAACTACTACTCGAAGGGGAACATTATGATTATTTAGCCAGACTTAGTATTTAAAACAAAACCAATACAAAATGAAAAAGCCAAATGTTGTTTAACATTTGGCTTTTTATAAAGTCTATTACATTTTCATCATAGCTACAGAAGATTAACCTGCAATTTTTATCGGTATTTCATAAAGTACTCTAACTTTTTGACCTCTGTGCTCTCCTGAAGTCCAGTGAGGCAACAAACTGATAACTCTTTTGGCTTCTGCTCCGGTTCCTTGACCAAGATCTTTTACAACTTTTACATTGGTAACACTCCCATCAACTTCAATAATAAAAGCAACTTTTAAAGTACCTCCTCCTCCATCGTAATCAGGCATTTTAAAATTAGAACTAATAAATGTCATTAAAGCATTATTTCCTCCAGGAAATTCAGGCCTAACTTCGACTTCTTCATAATTATAAGGAGCATCATCCACCATAGTGGCCGTTACTTGTGCCGAAGCAAAACTCACAACAAACAAAGTAATTATAGAAAGTAAAATTCTTTTCATGGGCTATTTTATTTTAGTAATGATTCTTCAAAAGAATCATAGTAGGTTTTAGTAAATATATAAAAATTTATGCTTAATAAAACCAAATATATAAAAATATATAAATAAAATTATCATATTAACACGTGAAATAATTAACCATTTACAAGTAAATAAGTTAAAAAAGTAACACGAAAAGTCAATAATTTTAAAATTAACAAGAAAAGATATAACTATACACAAATAATCAAAAACAAAGATTATTTGTGCTCTATCTATAGGGATAAAAGTTTAAAAAATAAGACGATAAACAATCTATGATTTTCAAAAAAAGAAAGCCAATTTAAGAATTTAAGGGATATTTAAATACTTATGAGTTTGTAGCGAAACTCTCCATTTTGGGTTATTCATGACATAGTCAACAATCAGCGGTGTCATTTCCTCTTTTTTACTCCATTCTGGTTGAAGAAAAAGAATTGCATTCGGATTCACTTTTTCAGCTTGTTCTTCAGCAAAAATAAAATCATGCTTATTATAAATTATCACCTTAAGTTCATCTGCATTATCATACACGGTTTTAGTCGGCAATTTATTTTTTTTAGGAGAAAGACAGATCCAATCCCAAGTACCACTAAGAGGATAAGCACCTGAGGTTTCAATATGAACTCTTACATTGTTATCCTTTAATTTTTGTGTCAAAGGATCCATATCCCACATTAAAGGCTCTCCACCAGTAATAACAATAGTATCAGCATACTTAGTTGCATTATCAACTATCAAATCAATTTTTGTAGGTGGGTGTAATTCAGCATTCCAACTCTCTTTAACATCACACCAATGACAACCAACATCGCAACCTCCTATTCTAATAAAATAAGCAGCAGTACCCGTATGAAAGCCCTCTCCTTGAATAGTATAAAATTCTTCCATAAGAGGAAGCATAGTTCCTTTATTAACTTCTAATTGAACTTCTTTAGATAACATTGTATAAATTTAGGGTGCAAAGATACGCAATTAATGGAAATTTAAAGAGTTGATAAATTACTATCATGAAGAAAACAACAAAACTATTATATATAAAAAAAACGGCAACTATTTCTAATTGCCGTTTTTAAAAAAAATATTTCCTTTAAATTATTTCAAAGATTTCAATGAATCTAATGCATATTGATTAACAGGATCAAGAGCTAATGTTTTATTGAAATATTCAATAGCTTTAGTTTTATCTGTATTTGCATAACTTGCAGCTGCAGTATTGTAACTTTCAATTATTTTCTTAACTACAGCAGGTTTAGCTAACTCTTCAGCACCTTTTTCTGTTACTATGTTAACGTAATCATTGTAATATTTAATTGTCATCTCATCATTTTCCAACAAACTATTTGTTCTTGCTCTGTACAAATAAGCATCTTGAGTTTTAGGAGAAGCTTCAATTACAGCAGCATAAGCTAAGTCAGCTCTTTGCAAAGCAATAGGATCTGCCTTAACATCTTTTTTTGTATTATCAAAATACAAACTGTTTCCTAAATAGAAATTATCCAAAATATAGTTTTTAGATTCTTTATTAGCAACTGCAATTTCATAAATTGCAGCAGCTTGTTTAAACAACTTCAACTCGTATAATTTCTTTCCGATATCGCTAATATTCAAAGCCAAACCATTAGCATCCATCTCAGATGATTTTTTCACATCAAGAATACCGTTATCAAATAATGCAGTATCAAGATTTTTTCCATCTTCACCAGTAGCTTTCTTAATTTTCGCAAAACCTAAAATTTGATAATCTAAAGCAATTATTTTATTAGTTGAATCCGAAATAAAATTTTCTAAAGATTTTATAGCCACATCATAGTTACCATTTTGATAAGCTGAAATTCCTAAATAACGCAAAATTCTTGGATTCACCTTATCTAATTCTACCATTTTATTAGCCTCAACCTCTAAAGCTTTATATTCACCAGCTAAAACCAAAAAGTCAGCATGACGCATTCTTGAACTAATAGAATAATCTGTTAAGGTCAAATATTTCTCATAATTAACCAAGGCTTTATCTACATATACTCTATATTTAGATGGTTCATTTCTTCCCCATAAATAATAAGTCTCTGCTAATTCACGATAAACAGGTCCATAATTTGGATTAATAGCGATAACTTCATCAAAAGCTTTAATTGCTTCAGTATATGCTTTAGCTCCTTTCAACAAAACACCTAACTGCATTTTCGCTCTAATCAATGTATTATCAGCTGAATAAGCATTTCTATAAGCCGAATATGCTTCGTTTTGATTTTTATCACCAAAATAAGCATTTCCTAATGCTAAATTTAATTGTGCATCTTGAGGATTTATTAATTTTGCTTTGTTTAAATACTCTAGCGCTTTTTTATAATCTGGTTTTAATGAAAACGTATAAGCGCGACCTATAAAAATATACTCTTCAATATCTTTTTTCTTTAAATCTTTTGTAACTAACGCAAACTTTTCTTCAGCTGCCGCTGCATTTCCATTATCAAGATCTATTAAACCAAGACCAATATTATTCAACCTAGCTCCTTCAGAACCAGCAAGACCTTTTTGATAATATATTTTAGCTGAATCAGCATTATTTTGCAATAGATAAACATTACCTAAATAAAAATCAGCAGTACCATTAGTAGGTTTTGCTGCAATTATAGATTTTAAAATTGTTTTTGCACTTTCAAATTGCTCAGCATCGATTGCTTTCTTTGCTTGATTAAGATCTTGCGCATGGCTAGTTGCCACTACAGCCAATAGAGCAATACTTAAAACTTTAACTTTATTCATCTTCATTAAATTAAATTATTTTATTTCTTTTTCGTTGTTTGATGTACCTCGTACAATATTTAATTTTCTTGTAGGCATTTGATGTGGTAATAAACCTGATTTCAAAACAATTCTTTGCCCTATATCACCAGCGGCAAAAGAAGCAATTCCCATACCCAAACCAGAATAACCCTGGCAATTAACTATATACAAATCTCTCAATAAAGGATAAGTACCTTCGGCAAAATTACTTTGAGAAGGTGCATAAAAACCTTCTTTTTTTAAACCTTTAACACTTAAAACATTTATATTCTTAATAATCACTTCCATTGAAGCATTAGGTTGAGACAACCAATTTACTCCAACAACACCTACCATCCCATTATTTTCAGAAACAAATTTTAAAACTTCATTATTTGTTTTAAAAGTATAAACATCTTTATCTGGCAAACTACTCAAACCCGCTAAATTATTCATATAATTTACCGTACTTGAATTTGGATTATCAAACACTAAACCCTTAATTTTAGAATTTCTGTCTCCTTTCATAAAACCAATTACATCCTTCAAAGCAATTAAAGTATCATTACTGGATTTATTAGAAACAAAAGCTATGCCATCAATAGCAAATTTAGTTATTTTAGGAACTATTTTTCTTTGTTCGAAAATATTTAACTCTTTTTTAGTTAAATTTCTAGCAATTACAACAATTCCAACTTTTTTATTAAACAAAGAATTTAAAACCTCAGATTCTGATTTAGAAATTAAAGTGAACTTTGCATCATAATTACTTTCAAATACCATTACTTCATCTTCAACAATAGGAGTAATAGTTTCATCAACAAAAATAGTAGCCTTCCCTTTTAAAACTGTTTCATCATTGGAAACGGTATTTTCATTCTTTTTACAATTAAAAAAAATCAAAACAAATGAAACTAAAACCAAACAAATATTAAATCTAGACATAACTATTCTTTATTAGCATTATAGACTCTAAAAAACCTAATAATTGCATACACAATTAATACAACGCCTAAAGCAATTCTATATTGCATTTGCATATTAAAAGGAAACTTTTTCCAAAATATAACCATTAGCCCTAAAAAAAAATACGCTAGGAAAACCAATATGGTTATAACAAGAAGAAATCGCTCAATAAGCGATTTCTTCTTTAAATTGTTAAATAAATTATTTAACATTATTCTGCTGATTGAATAGTAATAGGTAGAGAATATAACACCCTTACTTTTTTACCATTTTGTTCACCTGGAAGCCATTTTGGGCATTTGTTCAAAACTCTAATCGCTTCTTTTCCAGTACCATAACCAATATCTCTAATTACTTTGATATCTGTTAATGACCCATCTTTTTCAACAACAAAAGTAACGTAAACTTTTCCTTTAAGACCTTCTTCTTCTGGAGCTTGATAATTTTTCCCAACAAATTGGTAAAACTTCTCAATACCACCAGGAAATTCAGGTTTTTGCTCAATACCTGCTAAAGAGTGTACACTAGTATCCTCTGCAATAATTTCTACTGCTGGACCATTTCCAGTCTCTTCAACAGTAAGAGGAGCATCTGGATCTCCTTTAACAGTTTCTGCACCCGTTTTTTTGTCTTTGATATCATCCATTTTTGGTGGATCTTCAGTAACATCCTCTGCCTTAGCAACAACTGGCTTAACGAATTTAACCATGTCTTGTTTTGGTGGAGGTGGAGGTGGTGGAGCAAGATCCTTAGGAGCTTCGACTTTCTTTTTAGGAGGCAACTTCACAGCAGTTATCTTGATATCGTTATCAGCTTCATCACCACTATCTGGTAAGTAACTCGCAATAAGCGGAGCGCTGATAGCTAAACTAAAAAGAATACTACCAATGATAAGAGCTCGCATAGAAGTCTTTCTATTCGATTTTCTAAGTTCGTAAGCACCATAAAGTTTATTACGCCCTTCGAAAACGATCTCAATCCATTGACTTTTTATTAAATCTAATTTCATTTTTTATAATTATTAGGTTATTAGGAACAAATTATTTGTTTCCCTCTAACAATTTTACTTCTTCAGGAGAAAAGTCATTAACAATCGCATAAGATCCAGTCTTATTTACCCCAACTATTGCCATTTCATCCAAAACGTCAACCAAATTACGATAAGTAGACTTTTTACTTGGTTTGATTATAACAATCATTCCTTTACCAGGCTCTCCCTTAGCGGTGGAATACTGTTTAACCTGTTCCATTCGCTTTAATAATTCTTTACGAATCCCATCTTTACCATAAGAAAAATCCTTTGGTGCTACTAAAGGAGTAGCTATCATCCCCATATAACTTGTCAATTTTCCGTTTTCACCAAGTAATAAAGTCAATGTTTTATTTTCATCAACTTTAATATCCGTTTTCTTATCTTTCGGATCATCTTTATCTGGCAACGTCAAATCCATGGATTGAGGTTTAGACAACGTAGTAGTAAGCATAAAGAATGTGATCAATAAGAAAGCCAAATCTACCATGGCAGTTAAATCTACCTTAGAATTTTGTTTTTTACTTCTTACCTTACCACCGCCTTTTTTACCACCGCCGCCGTCGGTATTTAATTCAGCCATTTTAGTATATCTTTTTTAATTAAAAATTCTTTCCTCTTAAACCTGTAACCAAGTTAAAGCTATTAACTTTTTGATCTTGTAAAAGATCCATTACTTGTTTGATTGCAGGATATTGTTCCTTAGCATCTCCTTTTATCGCAAAATTCAATTCTTTGTCATTAACCTCAATATTTGCTTTGCGAGAATAAAGTACCCAATCCTTCAACTGGTTATCTAAAGAATCTTTAGGTATACCAGGCTGCCCAGCCTTACTTCTGTCTGCCGCTTTCATATTCAAAATTTCTTTTAAATTTTGAATAGGAACACCAAAACTTTCCATTAATGAAAATTCTTCTGCTTCTTTATCAGTAAAAGCAACATTATATTTATCAGCCATAAATTCAAGTGCTTTTTTACGAACATCTTTTCCTTTTAGGTCAAAAAATACAGCTGTTTTTCCTTCAACTTTACCGATTGTCAACATTGATAAGTTATCAGCTGGCAATTTAGTCTGAACAGTAGATTGTGGAGTATCAACTGGTAATACTTCAGGTGTTTTAGCAGTGGCAGTCAAAATAAAGAACGTTAGCAAAAGAAACGCAACATCACACATCGCCGTCATATCGGTAGATGTGGATTTTTTCTTCATTACTATTTTTCCCATTATTTTTTTATATTTTATTTGATATTATAAAAAATATCAAAAATTAATTATTGTTTTAAACTACCTCTAAAGTGTCTGTAAGTATTTACGATTGTAGTTCCAGCCTCATCAATAGAATATGTTAAATCATCAATTTTTGAAGTAAAGAAGTTGTAAGCAACAATTGCAGAAATTGAAGTAGAGATACCTGTAGCTGTATTAATCAAAGCCTCAGAAATACCAACTGCAAGTGCAGCTTGATCTGGAGTTCCTGCAGAAGCCAAAGCACCAAACGCTTTAATCATCCCAGATACAGTTCCTAATAATCCACCAAGTGTTCCTAAAGATACTAAAGAAGAAATGATAGTCATGTTTTTCTCTAACATTGGCATTTCAAGAGCAGTAATCTCTTCAATTTCTTTATGTATAGTTTCAGCAGCTTCTTCACTAGTGAATCCTTCTTTTTTAACCTCTTGGTATTTAACTAATGCAGATTTAATTGCATTTGCAACAGAACCTTGTTGTTTGTCACATGAAACAATCGCTCCATCAATATCTCCTGATTTGATACTTACTTGGATTGCTTTCATAAATTTATCTAAATTCCCTTTTCCAGCAGCTTTTGAGATAACAAAAAATCTTTCAATAGAGAAAACAATAACCATTAATAACATACCTAATAATACAGGTACTATAAATCCTCCTTTGTAAACTTGTCCTAATGTATTTAATGGATGTCCTTTTTCAGTATCACCACCTGCAAAATTTGATGGATCCCCCATTACTTGAGACCAGATTATCCAACCTACAAAAACACATAATGCAATAATAATTCCTGAAACCATTCCTCCTCCGTTTGAAGTGCTTTCCTTTTTAACTTTAACGTTTGCCATTTTTTTAAATTTTAAATATTTATTTTAGTTTTAATAAACTTGTATAGGAGCAAATTTAATTTTTTAGTTGAAATAAAAAAACTTTTTTTTAAGTATTCTAACAATTTCTTTTATTCTTAAAACAGTACTACAACGTTTTTTAAGAATAATTGAAAGTTTTTTTTAATAATATTTTACAAATTCTTCTAAAAAAAAGTGATTTTAAGCATTCTGAATATTTTTATTCAAAAAAGAGTCTAATCAAAAAAACAGGTAATTTCATCAAATTAATATCTTTTTGTGAAATAATTTATAGGAAACACTTGATTATTTCATTTAAATAATATTTAATACCTTGCAGTTGATATCAAAACTAGCTAAACATGAGCAAAAAAGACAATTTTATTCAACAAATAAATGAGGGTTATTTATCCAAAGGAGAAAGCTTAACACTAGGCGGCTCTATTCTTGATGGCGAAGTAATACCCGATACTTTTGTGAAAATTCCATTAAAAACATTAAACAGACATGGATTAATAGCTGGTGCTACTGGAACAGGAAAAACAAAAACCATTCAAGTTCTCTCCGAACAATTATCCTCATTTGGAATTCCGGTTTTAATGATGGATATAAAAGGAGACTTTAGTGGAGTAGCAAAAGAAGGCGAAGAGAAAGATTTTATAAAAGAGCGCCATGCAAAATTAAATATTCCTTATAGCACGTCGAGCTTTCCTGTTGAACTAATGTCGCTTTCTAAACAAGAGGGCGTAAGACTTCGATCTACAGTTTCTGAATTTGGACCTGTTCTTTTTTCTAGAATTTTAGACTTAAACGACACACAATCAGGAGTTGTTTCTGTTATTTTTAAATATTGTGATGACAATAAAATGCCTTTACTAGATTTAAAAGACATTAAAAAAGTCATTAACTACATAACTGATGAAGGGAAGGATGAAATTGAAGAAAGTTATGGCAAGATATCTACTTCGACCACAGGAACTATTTTAAGAAAAATAATCGAACTCGAACAACAAGGTGCTGATTTATTTTTTGGCGAATTGTCTTTTGAAATTGATGACTTATTAAGGATTGATGAAAACGGAAAAGGCTATATTAATATAATTAGATTAACGGATATTCAGGATAAACCTAAATTATTTTCGACTTTTATGCTGAGTCTTTTGGCTGAAATCTATCAACAAATGCCTGAAAAAGGAGATGCAGACCAACCCGAATTGGTTATATTTATAGACGAAGCACATTTGATCTTTAATGAAGCCAGTAAAGCATTATTGGAACAAATAGAAACCATAGTAAAATTAATTCGTTCCAAGGGAATTGGTGTTTATTTTATAACCCAAAATCCAATGGATATTCCAAGTGGCGTTTTGGCACAACTAGGACTCAAGATACAACATGCATTAAGAGCTTTTACAGCCAACGACAGACAAGCAATCAAACAATCGGCAGACAACTATCCAACATCTGAATATTATAAAACAGACGAAGTATTAACAAGCCTAGGAATTGGAGAAGCTTTTGTCACAGCCTTAAACGAAAAAGGAATTCCAACGCCACTTGTAGCTACTATGATGCGAGCACCTATGAGTCGAATGGATATTTTGACTGATGCTGAAATTCAAGAAATTAATAACCAATCTAAATTAGTAAAGAAATATAATGAAGTTTTGGATCGCGAAAGTGCTTATGAGATGCTCACTAAAAAAATAGAATCTGCTCAAGAACAAACTGTCGTTGTTGAGGAAACAAAAAAAATAAGTAATGAACCAAGTACAGCAAGTGTTGTTACAAAATCAGTTTTGAAAGTGGTTACGAGTGCTACGTTTATAAGAGGAGCATTTGGAATATTATCTAAATTATTTAAAAAATAAATACAGAAATGAAAAACTGCATCAAACTATTTATTCTTTTTCTAGTTTTGACTAGTTGTTCACCAAAATCAGAAACAAAGAATTTAACCTATATCAAATTAGAAATTGTTAAAACAGAAAAGAGCTTTGAAAAATTAGTAGCCGAAAAAGGAATGGCTGAGGGCTTTTATCAATTTGCAGATTCTAATGCTGTGATTAAAAGAGAACATGACACTTTAATCATTGGCAAAAACAATATTAAAAACTATTATTCAGATCCGAAGTACCAAGACAAAACTGTTACTTGGACTCCTGATGCTGTAACAGTTTCTGATGCTGGTGACATGGCTTCCAGCTATGGAAAATATGTTTGGACTTCAAAAGACTCCTTAGGAAAAGTACAAATTTCAAAAGGCATTTTTCACACCGTTTGGAAAAAGCAAAAAGATGGTTCTTGGAAATACATTTGGGATTAGAATTAATTCTTTACCGGATAAAAAACCAATTTTGTAGAAGACTGTATAATTTCATTTTTATTTAATTTCATTTTTCTGAATTTTCCAGCATTATACAATTCTGCTTGATCCTTATAATGTTTACTAAAAGGATTCCCAGATTGACCTGTTGGCAAAATCCCCCAACTATTCTCTACTTCTGAAAAGTCTATCACTCTTCGACTTGAAGGACCACCCTTAACTTTATAAAATCCATCTTCAGCAAAATCAAAAAATTGATTATTGATTACTTCATTTGATCCAGAAACTTCAAATGGTCCAGCATTAAAAAAAGGTCTTAGTAAAGCTATTTTTCCAAATGGATGTTGATATTCTACAGTATGCACTTTTTCCCATTTCCAATCCGATGGCGAACTACCTAATTGTTTCTCTAAAGCAAGTATCGCTTCCTTAAATGATTCTGTTACTATTTCACTTCTAGTTTCTTTCTTGTTTTTGGTTAAAATATTGTCCCACCAAGGAGAATTTTCACTAGAGATTTGTCTTGTCGTAATTTGTTTCATGCAATGAGTCCCAAGAAACTGTTTGAACGTTTCATCTCCTAATTCATCCTGAAAAGTATTCTTTAAATACAAATAAATCCATTTGTTATATATCGTTGGAGCAACATCATTCAAATTATTACTGCCTTTCCACGATTTCAAAATAACGATTGCCTCTTTTTCTGTTTGAGAAAGTGATTTTGAATTTAAATTAGAAATTAACTTTTCAACCATTTCTGGAGCAACAGTAGATGTATTATCATTGATCATATCGCCAATCGAGCTTTTATCCCAATTTGATTTTGCATCTAATAATTGTGTGATTCTTTTGGCTCTATCTTCAGGAAGATAATATCCCGGATAAAGAAACCCATCAATAGCTTCTGGTTGATTGTTTGCTGAATACACATAATTCCAATCGGGATTGACTGCTGAGGGATTTTTAGAAAAATCTAAATACTCAAGGTCATCATCCTTTCCATCTGATCCATTTAATATAAAATTGGTATTTACACCATCTTTATGCTTATACAATTTTCCTGTTGCCCACCAACCAACATTTCCTTTGGCATCACCATACATCACATTAAGTCCTGGTGCATGAATAAGTGCTACACCTTTTTCAAAATCGGATATTGATTTTGAATGTGATAAAATATAAATAGCTTCAATGTTATGATTAGGTTGTTGTGTATAGATCCAAGACATTGCAACTGGTTTGTCGCTTTTTAAGCCTACCAATAAATCATTCATAATCGGACCGTGCTGACTTACTTTTATATTCAAAACAACATCAGCTGAATCTTTTACTTTGATTGTTTTCTTTCTGATTTCATACTCTTTGAATCCATTCTTGGTTTTATACTGATTTTTGTTTTCTGGATTATTTTCTTCCTGATAAAAATCGACATCATCGTTTTCAAACATTGTTAGGCCGTAAGCATAATCTCGATTATGTCCCAATAAAGGAAACGGTGCGCCAGCCAGATAACAACCATACAATTCAAAATTGGGCGTTTTTATATGAGCTTCATACCACGTTCCGGGTTGTGAAAATCCAATATGTGGATCATTGGCAAAAATTACTTTTTTATTTTTTGTTTTTGGTGGAGCAATAACCCAACTATTACTTCCTACAAAAGGCGCCACTGGTGATTGATCCAATAATGATGCAATAGATTTGGAAATAGCAGTATACTCTTGTGTCTTTTGCTTCGCTGATTCAATTTTAGTAGTATTAAATTGCCCTTCTAAACCAAAATCTTTAAGATAATCTATTCCATATTTGTTACGTATATCAGTAAGCAAAGGATCTGTTTTTTGAGCCATAGCAAAGCTAAAAGACATATATCCAAAAATATTATAGACATCTTGCACTGTGAATTTTTGTTTTTTTATTCCTAATAATTGAAATTCAACTGGTGTTGAACCCTCCTCGATATATTGGTTAATTCCTTCTAAATACCCCATCATCAATTGATATGATGGACTCTTTTTATCTAGGTTTGCAATTGCTTTTTGAGAAGCCTCTTCAATCCCTAAACCGGCAAAAAATTTATCATTCTTTAACGCTACAGAACCAAATATTTCGGACAAACGTCCAGGAACTATTCGTCTAAGTAATTCCATTTGCCACAATCGATCCTGAGCATGTACATATCCCAAAGCGACCATAGCATCTTTAGAGTTTTCTGCATAAATATGAGGCACCCCAAATTCATCAAAATAAACTGTGGTTTCCTTTTGAATATTCTTTAAATAAACTTCTCCTGAATATTTAGGCCTTTGATAAAACCAATATATCGCAAATGCTATAACTACAGTAATTAGTAAAAAAATAAAAATAAGCAAGACTCTTTTTAATATTTTCATCAGAAACAATTTTAATAGACTTTACCAAACTTAGGTAAAAATCACTATATTTAATATTCACTTTTTAAAAACATATTTAAAAAAGAGGCATTTTTTAACTAGTGTAGATAAAAAACATTTGCAACAACTTTTAGTATTATTGTTAATTTTTTCATTGCAAAACAAAGAATACCTACTTAAAAAGTTAAAATTTAATATTTAAAATGAGATTTTTTCAAAAAACTCATACGGTCAAACAACAGTTCCTTATCTTTGTTTAAACTTAAAAAAACATGAAAAGCATTTCAAAAGAAACCATTTCACAAATGGATAAGATTGAAAAATTAAATTTAATCAGTTCATGTACAGGATTTAAATCTGCCAATTTAATAGCTACAAAATCTATCGAAGGTAATACCAATGTTGCTATTTTTAGCAGCGTTACGCATTTAGGAAATAGCCCTTCATTGATTGGACTTATTATACGTCCGACAACTACTCCAAGAGACACTTATAAAAATATTATGGAAACTGGTTACTTCACAGTTAACCACATTTCAATCGATATGATTGCAGATGCCCATCACACCTCTGCCAATTATGAATCAGGTATTTCCGAATTTGACAAAACCAATTTGAAAGAAGAGTATAAAGAAGGAATTACTATTCCGTTTGTAAAAGGAAGCCCTGTACAACTCTATTGCAAATATGTAAATGAATACAATATCAAAGAAAATGGTACTATACACATCATAGCTTCTATTGAAAGTATTTTTTTTGACGAAGCATTAGAACACAAAGATGGCTGGCTACAATTAGACAAAGGAAACATTGTTGCATTGAACGGAACTGATGGTTATTTTTTACCAAAACTAATTGATCGTTTTCACCAAGCACAACAAAATGTACCAACAAAATCTTTCAAGAAAGAAAAAGAATAAAAAATTTACACCTAAAAAGAAAACGGGAATAGCTTTTATAACTATTCCCGTTTTTTTATTTCTCTATTATTCCAGTTTTTAAAATCTGTCCGAAATGAAACATATCTTCATACGATGTGTATAATGGAACTGGTGCTAATCGAATTACGTTGGGTTCACGCCAATCGGTAATCACACCATTTTTCATTAAATAATCAAATAATCTACGGCCTTCTCCATGCAATAATACAGACAACTGACTTGCCCTTTCGTCTGAATTTGTTGGTGTAATAATTTCAAAAGAACCGTGTACTTCTTTGCTGATTTCGTTCAGGATAAATTCTAAATAAGAGGTAATCTGATCTCTTTTTTTGATTAATGAATCCATTCCGATTTCGTCAAACATCTCGACAGAAGCCAAATAAGGCGCCAAAGATAAAATAGGCAAATTACTTATTTGCCATCCTCCTGCACCCTGAACAGGATCAAAAACAGGTTCCATCTTGAAACGTCTTTCTTTATTATGTCCCCACCAACCCGCAAAACGAGGCAGTTCTTTATTATTATGATGTTTTTCGTGAACAAAACAACCCGAAACATTTCCTGGCCCTGAGTTCATATATTTATAACTGCACCAAGCAGCAAAATCTACGTTCCAATCGTGCAATTCAAGTTTAATATTTCCCGCTGCGTGTGCTAAATCCCAACCCACATAAGCACCTTGTTTGTGCCCTGCTGTTGTAATGGTTTTCATATCAAAAACCTGACCGGTATAGTAGTTTACTCCACCGATTAAGACCAAAGCCAACTCCTCTCCTACTTCTTCAATTTTTGATAAAATATCTTCCAATCGAATGTTGTGTTCTCCTTCACGACGCTTGATTTCGACAATAACATCTTCTGGTTTATAGCCATGAAAATGTACTTGACTCTGAAACATATATTGATCTGATGGAAATGCTTTTTCTTCGCAAATGATTTTGTATCGTTTGGCTGTAGGTCTATAGAATGACACCATCAATAAATGAAGATTTACTGTCAAAGTATTCATTACAGTAACTTCTGATGGTAACGCACCAACTAATCTACTCAACGGATTTGCAAAACGTTCCTGATAATCCCACCAAGGTTTTTCGGCATAAAAATGACCTTCGACAGCAAGATTTGCCCAATCATTCATTACTTCATCAACGTATTGTTTGGCTCTTTTAGGTTGTAATCCTAAAGAGTTGCCAGTAAAATAAATTACTTTTTTGTCATTGACTTTTGGAAAAATAAATTCGGCTTGGTATTTATGTAAATGATCTTGCGCATCTAGTTCTTTTGCAAATTCCAGTGAGTTTTTAAAATCCATCTTTTTTATTATTTATGTTGTAAAAATAGAAAAAAGATACTAGCGAAAAGAGACTAGAATAAAGAAAAAAGATAAATTGAGAAGATAAACAGATAATTCAACAAAAAATAAATTCTTTTAAACCTAAATTTTACATTTAAATCAATGCCTTCGGGTTTTTCAAAAAATGTAAGCCGGTTTTTAGAGGCTCTTAAAAATAAAACATATAACTCATATAAGGACATATAATTGTTGCTATAAATTATATGACTTATATGTTTTATAGCAACAGGTTTCTACTGTTTCCCTAATTATAAATAACATAATCATTACTCTTAGCCACATTGCTGGTTTCCCATATACTAAGTCCCATTGTGTTGTATTTTACCAAAGTCTGGTAAATACTATTACCTGCTTCAACACGATGATCTTTCGTGATATTACGTTCTCCCTTTTTTATTTTAAGGTCTATTATTAGTTCTTGAAACTCCTCACAAAGTCTGGTAATAGCGTCTAGCATATTAGCTGTCAGCCCATGTTCGGGATAAGTTGCCAAAAATTCGATGCCTACGAGTGCTACTCTTTTTCCTGTAATGAATAAATCAGCGTCTCTTTGTCGTGAAAGTGTATCGGTTCCAAATTTTTTATATCTAGGACTATCCGTGCTATACTGTAGCTTGGCACATGCCATAACCGTTCTGATAGCGACACACAATTCATCGGCTTTAGCATCTTTATTAACAGTAGCCTCCATTTGTTCACTTAATGATTCTATATCAGTAATAGTGTTCGAAAAAACGTTGATAGCCGATTCCAGAGTCGTCAATGACACTGCCGTAATGCCAAAAGGCGCAAAAGCGGCTAGATCCCTGCGCATAAAAGCAATTTTCTCTTTCCCCTTAGCTACTAATTTGGCATCCGAAAATTTATACAATCGAACAACTGATGTTTTATTCATAACTAATGTTTTTAAAGCCAATACTTACAAATATATTAAAAATACTACATAAACACTATTTAAAATAGTTAGTAATATCTTTCTAGCTATCCGAAGGATGTTTGATGAAGGAGGAAGTATCTTTGACGAACACGGAAGCACGCTTGACGAAGACGGAAGTGTCATTGATGAACACGGAAGGATGTTTGATAAGGACGGAAGCATACTTGACGAAGACGGAAATGTCTTTGATGGACACGGAAGCATACTTGATGGAGACGGAAGTATGTTTGACGGCATTTTTTTTCATTAAAACTCCTATTTTACTGGCCGGAATACTAAAACAGCTGCAATAAGCCTAAAATAGGGGTAGCGGTTTGTAATTTTTAATTTCTATATTTGAAAGGAGGAATAAAAAAAAGTAAAACTTCGTCAATCTAACCAAAAATGGGTTTATATACGAAGTTTTATTTCGCCTATATAATAGTTACTGGATAGTTGTCGCAGAATCAAGAATATTTGCTGTAAAAAAAGATAAATTTTAGAAATGAAAAGTAAGATAGTAATTTTAATTTTGATGTTTTCAACTTGTATTTATTCACAAGAATTAAAAAAAAACAATTGGGCTATAAAAATTAACACTTTACAATTAGTTGATAATTTTTCATTTCCAACTTTACAATTATCAGCTGAAAGAAAATTAAACTCATATTTAAGTTTGAATATTGAAGCTGGTTATCAAATTTACGATAACTCTACATCGGCTGATACAATATTTTTAAAGCAAAAAGGTTTTAAAACCAATATTGAAGGAAGAATTTATCTCCAAAAACTCCTTGCCTCGAGAGTTAAATCTAATAGAAGTGAATTATACGTTGGACTTCAATTGTTTTACAGAGAAAACCAAACAACGAACACATTAACTTATGTTTCGAGTGACCCAACAAATAATAACACGTATGAAGATGATTTTGGAGTAAAGAAAAGAGCTAAAGGAATTAATTTAACTTTCGGAAACCAAATTTCAATTACAAAGAAAGTTCTTTTGGAGCCATTTATAGTACTTGGTTATATGAATAAAAAAGTAATCAATACCAATATGCAATATGATGAAAATAAACATTCAACTGATTTAAATGATGGAGTACCAATACTAGTTGGCAAAGATTTAGAAAGTAGTTCAGGAAATATGATTAATTTTGGATTTGGATTTAGAGTGGGATACAGATTTTAAATATATAAAACCAGCACACAACAGCTAGTTCAACGGATTTGGATGAGTTGGTAAATCCGAAGAATGGGCTTGATTTAGTCCCAAACCTGCTGTAGTAGCGGAACGTTATGCCGAAATTACGCAGATAAAAACAATTTGAAAATTGAAATGTGAAAGCTGGAATGTGCCAACAGAAACTTAAAAAGTTTGCGGTTAAATTCATAATTTCGGCAAAAAACAACCATCCAGTAACAGCCGTTACAAGAGATTTGGGCATTTGGCTGAATTTAAAAATGGTTTTGTACTTGGAAAATTTGTGCATAATGGAAAAAATACGCATCTTTAATCCCAAACCTCTTGTAGCGCCAGGACGTTATATGCCAGTTCTGCCGAAATTACGCAGGTAAAAATAATTTAAAAATAATCATTTGTTTACGCCGAAAATTTGAAAAGCAGAAACGTAAAAGTTGGAATCTGTCAAACGAAATTTGAAAATTGAAAGCGTGAAAAGCAGAAACGTGAAAGTTGGATTTTTGACAATTGAAAACTGAAAATTGGAATGTGAAAAGCAGAAACGTGAAAGTCGGAATTGCTAATTGAAACTTGAAAAGTTGGCGCAGAATATATAAACAGAAAAAAGAATTTTAAAAATAAAAACGTTGAAAATTGCTAACCAAAAATAGAAGCGTGAAAATTGGAATTTGCCAACAGAAGCGTGAAAAGTTTACGGTTAAAATCATAATTTCGACAAAAAGAACCGGCATATAACAGCCGTTACAAGAGATTTGGGCATTTGGCTGAATTTAAAAATGGTTTTGTATTTGGAAAATTTGTGCATAATGGAAAAATCTCGCATCTTTAACCCCAAACCTCTTGTAGCGCCAGGACGTTGTGCGATATGCTTAGCAGTTTGTGTATAAAAATCGCTATTCGGACAACTATATTGTATAATAACAACTATATTGCATAAAATTTTAACTTTTAAACTTTGGACACAACAAATTTTTGGGTGGTTAACTGGTATTATGTTACAGGAATCGCCATTTCAGCAACCGCGCTAATCTTTGCTATAAAAAATTATCGAAAAAAGAATAAGCCATCTGAACTTCAACCACAAAAAAGCATCGAGGCGCACATAAGCCCTCAAATAAGTCCACAAATAAATCCAGTTAATTCTCTAACCGTTAATTTCACTGAAGGCAGTTCAAAATTTATTGAAAATACATCCGTTAACGACAATCACAAAGATCGTGAATTCAAAGTTGATGCTCAAAAGTCAAAGTTTACCATATTGTTTATAGACGACGATAAAAACTTTAATATTGTAAAAATTTTGAAAGATAGCGGTTGGAAAAACACTTCATCGGTTACGGATATTAAAAATTTAGATATTCAAGCTGTTAAAGATGCGGATTTATTTTTTATTGACATCAACGGTGTAGGAAAATTAATGAATTGTGAGTTTGAAGGACTAGATTTGGCACTTATGTTAAAACAAAAATATTCTAATAAAAAGGTTGTCATTTATTCAGCAAATAAAAACTTTAACGCTTTTCATAGCGCTTGGGATATCTGTGATTTTAAATTAGAGAAGAATGCTTTGCCTTTACAGTTCATAAGTTTGGTTGAAAAATTTTCATTAGAAAAGTAATGGACATTTTTCAGCATATTATCGATTATGAAACCAAGGATGTATTAGCGTCAAATTTCCCTGATGATGTATTGAACTTAGTTAATATTGATGATTCAGGCATCATAACAATTGAAATTCATGGCAAGTCGAAGAAAATTAGATACGGGAGTAGAAAAAACGCTTTAGGAATTCTTTACATATTTACCTACGAAGAGCGATATGTAGCAAGTTCAAAATTATTTCGTGATCTCTTAGAAATAAGCGAACATTCCATGAACACAATGGTAACTTTTAAAAATACATTTTCTTTAAACCAAAATGAATATGTTCAGGGATTATTACACAATCTGACCTCAATAAATACCTACAACATACAAGATATTTTTTCATTAGTTCCTCAACAGACACTTGCTGAAAATTTAAATACTCAGCATGAAATACTAAAAGAGATTATCGTTAAGCAACCTCGAATTACAGCGAACACACTTTTAAAACTTATCAAAAGTAATTACGCGATGAAAATAGAATTTTCAGTTTTCGAAAAAACAGTGATGAAAAATCCAATTGTTCAAAAATCGGATTATTCTATTCGTGAAATTGTTTTATCGATTCTGCAAATCTTTATAGATGACTTTGAAAAGAAAGGGATAACAGTAACATTAGATTCCAACCCAAAAAGGCTATTTTTAGATTATGACATTTTTTTTGTCTCACTTTATTACATATTTGAAAATGCAGTAAAATATTGTTTGGGAGGTTCAACTTTTAAAATTTTTCTTGTGGAAGAAGGTTTAAACGATTTTATTGTGGTGTTTGATATGATTTCAGTAAGAATTGAAGAAGAAGAAGTTACTAAATTGACAACTAAAAATTACCGATCTGTGAATGCAATAAAGTTAACAGATAAAGGTAAAGGAATCGGGATGCATAGAGTTTTAAAAACACTGAGATTAAATAATGCCAAGTTGGAAGTTTATCCAAGAAGTTCAAATTCATCATTCGAAAGAGATGGTCACGTTTATGAACACAACAGAATTAGAATTATCCTCGATTCAACAAGAATTGTTTAGCACATCGCACAAGAGCCGTTTCACGCAATTGCGGAGTTTTTCTTAGCCGGAACTTTTCATTTCATAATAAAATTTATCTTAGCAGAAAATACTTAGTTCCAAAGTCCGCAACTGACGTGAAGCAGCGGGACGTCAGGCTGTGAAAAAACTAAGTCAAAAAGAGAAACTATTCGGATACCTGTCGGAGAAAAATTTCATACAGCCGATTCTCAGAGGCTCATTTTGAGTTTATTCACAGACTGACGTTGTGAGACATAAAACCCAAAAACCGGAAAATGAAGATAATATTTATATTTTTAGTTTTATTAGTTTCTTGTTCTGAAAAAAAGGAAACAGAGTTTCTCAATACTAAATTTCAAAAAATAAATTATAGTTTAGAATATAATTATTTAGATAGTATTGGAAAGAAAATTATGCCAAATAGTAAATATCAATATTGGGCTTATTCAACATACTATGAAAGATATGGAGAAGGAAAAATAAGCAGAACAATTCTAAAAGAAGGCGGAGATACTCTACTAAAGAAAAATATAAGCGAGAAGTTTAAACCATATGGAATATTTGAAGGTGGACATCCAAGTTATAGGTGTAATTATGTTGTTACAATTGAAAACCAAAAAGTGAAATATATAAGAACTGAAGACGACTTTAGAAATTTTATTGGAGAAATTGACAACTTAGAAGAAGCTTTACTTTTAGCCCATACTTATGGTTATCAATTAGACAATGAATTGAAAGCAAGCGTATATAAACTAATTGAAAATGGATATCAACTTCGTCTAATGAAATATCACGAATATCCACCAAGTAAAGAATTAATAGATATAAAAATCACAAAAGATGGATTTATAAAAACACAGAGTTTAGGCGTTTATAAAAAAGGAAAAGAAGCAAATGAATAAAATTTACGTCACATAGGAGCCGTTACAAGAGATTTGGGCACTTGGATTAATTTAAAGTTGGTTTTGTATTTGGAAAATTTGTGTTTAATGGAAAAATCTCGCATCTTTAATCCCAAACATGATGTAACATCAGGACGCTAGCTGCCATTATCTAACTAAATGAGAAAACTAACCTAAAAGATACTATGATTAGAACTTTTACTATTATCGCTTTTATTTTAAGCCTGAATATAAATGCACAAATTTCAAAATGTAATGCGGGACACATTGGCACTTTTGAATTAGATTCAGAAGACTATGGAATTTTGAAGATCGAACGAACTGAAAATTCTCAAATTGAAACAAATGAGTCTATGGGGTTTCAGGCTTCATACGATGTTGTATGGATCGATGATTGTCATTATGAGCTTCGAAATAAAAAAGTTATTAAAGGAGAAACTCGTCCTGATAGTAAAACAACTGATATAATGAAAGCTGAAATTTTAAAAATCGAAGGATCTAAAGTGTTTTTGAGACTTAGCTCAAATTTTTCTGATTTTATTACTGATTGTGAAATAACAAAAATAAAGTAAAGGTAGCTAAAAAAGCCGTTACACGAGATTTGGTTATATAAATGAAGTTATTTTGATTTAGATTATCAAGTTACTTGTGAAGATATCTCTCTCATTCCAAAAGACGAGTCGATATGACAAATAGTATGTGAAGTGGATTGTGGAAACCCATTTTAGAAAATTAGAAGTCTGTCAATAATAATAAAGTAAATGTATAACGTTTGAAAACAAAAAAAAACTCGTCATTGCTGACGAGTTTTTAATTTTATGTAAATCTAAATGATTAGATAATCAACATAGCATCTCCGTAAGAATAGAATTTGTATTCTTCTTTGATTGCTTCTTCGTAAGCTCTTTTCATTAAATCATGTCCACAAAAAGCAGAAACCATCATTAACAAAGTAGATTTTGGTGTATGAAAATTAGTAATCATACATGTTGGAATACTAAAATCATGAGGAGGAAAAACGAATTTGTTTGTCCAACCATCATAAGGGTTAAGTGTGTTTTGTGAAGAAACTGAACTTTCTACAGCACGCATAGAAGTTGTTCCTACGGTACAAATTCTTTTCTTAGCAGCCTTTGCAGTATTCACAATATCACAAGCTTCCTGAGTGATTTTTAATTCCTCAGAATCCATTTTGTGCTTAGATAAATCTTCAACCTCAACAGGATTAAAAGTTCCAAGACCAACGTGAAGTGTAACTTCAGCAAATTTAATTCCTTTAATTTCTAATCTTTTTAATAAGTGTTTAGAAAAGTGTAAACCTGCAGTTGGTGCTGCAACAGCTCCTTCTTCTTTAGCATAAATAGTTTGGTAACGCTCTGCATCTTCTGGAGTTACCTCACGGTTAATGTATTTTGGGATTGGAGTTTCTCCAAGTTCAGTCAATTTATTTCTGAATTCTTCGTAAGAACCATCGTAAAGAAAACGTAAAGTTCTTCCACGAGAAGTAGTATTATCAATTACCTCAGCAACTAATGAGTCATCATCACCGAAGTATAATTTATTTCCAATTCTGATTTTACGAGCTGGATCTACTAATACATCCCAAAGTCTTTGTTCTGCATTTAGTTCTCTCAATAAAAACACTTCAATTCTTGCACCAGTTTTTTCTTTATTCCCGTATAAACGTGCTGGAAAAACTTTGGTATTATTTAGAATTAAGACATCACCATCATCAAAATAATCGATAACATCTTTAAACATTTTGTGTGTTATGGTTTGATTCTTACGATCAACAACCATCAAACGAGACTCATCTCTATTTTCGGCTGGGTATTCTGCAAGAAGTTCTTTTGGTAAATTGAATTGAAAGTGTGATAATTTCATTTGCTATTTGTTTAAAAGTTTAAAGTTTTAAGTCTCGAGTTGTTTAAACTGTACTTAAAATTCTTTCGGTTGCAAATATACGATTGTGAGATAGGCGTTGTCAAGTGTTTAGGTGTTTATTTTTCCCCACCTAAACACTTAACAAAAATGAATTAACAACAAACCGAACAATAGCCTAGGTAAACGACCATTTTTGAACAATTAAAAAACCTAATTTTTTTAAATCATCCCAAAAATCAGGGTATGATTTTGACACTACATCAGCATTATTGATAACAATTGGCACTTTTAATGCTAATGGAGCAAATGCCATTGCCATTCTGTGGTCGTTATAAGTATCAATTCTTATCTCTTCTTTAATATCATTTGTAGCTATTAATGTCAAGCTGTCATTGGTTACTGAAATATCAGCTCCCAATTTAGTCAACTCGATTCGAAGTGCTTCTAATCTATCTGTTTCTTTAATTTTTAAAGTATGTAAACCTGTTAAGTGACAACCAATCCCTAATCCTAAACAAGTAACTACAATAGTTTGTGCAATATCTGGTGTATTATTCAAATCGAAAGTGATGTCTTTATAATCGAAACCTTCTTGTTTGGTCAATGTAATTTTGTTTCCTTCAAACTGTGAAGAAACGCCCATGTGTTTATAGATTTCGACCAAAGCAGAATCTCCTTGCAGACTTGTTTCTTTGTAGCTAGTTAAAGAAACCGAAGCTGTTTTTGCCAAAGCAACTAAACTAAAAAAGTACGAAGCCGAACTCCAATCAGACTCAACAGTCATTACTTTGGTTTCTACTTCTTTCTTAGGTTTTACTGTTATTACGTTTCCAACAAAACTAGTTTCTATGTTTAAATCATTTAGCAAAGCCAAAGTCATTTTGATATAGGGAACAGAAGTGATTTCACCAACTAATGTCAGTTCAATTCCGTTCTCTAATTTTGGCGCTACCAAAAGCAATGCCGATATGTATTGACTACTCACATTAGCGGGAATGCTAACTTTGTGAGCGGTGATTTTTTGTCCTTTGATTCGAATAGGTGGATACCCTTCTTCCTTTTCATAAGTAATTTTTGCTCCTAATTGCACTAAAGCTTCTACCAAAACCTTGATTGGTCGTTCTGTCATTCTTTGAGATCCTGTCAAAACCACTTCACGCCCTTCATTCACAGCAAAATAAGCCGTTAAGAAACGCATTGCCGTTCCTGCATGATGAATATCTACAATTTCATCATTGCCAGCCAATGCTTTCTGCATTACCTCACTATCATCTGAATTGGATGTATTAGCTAAAGTAATATTGGGAAACAATGCCTTTAGTAACAAAAGTCTGTTTGTCTCACTTTTGGAACCTGTTATTGCAATTTGGTCTTGTAAATCGTATTGGGAAGTTTGTACTAGTAAATCCATTTTTTGAATAGGTTGTATTATGTCTTTCGACAAATTTATTTTAAAAAAGGCAGGAACCAAAGCTTTACCTCAACTTATAACATTATTTTAGTTTATCGTTGTTTTTGTGGCGATCTTTGTCACGAACGGATTTCAAATCCATTTTCTTATCAAAGGCAGATTGCAAATCGATTCCTGTTTGATTAGCCAAACACAGCACAACAAAAACTACATCGGCTAGTTCTTCTCCAAGGTCTTTATTTTTATCACTTTCCTTTTCGGATTGCTCTCCATAACGACGGGCAATAATACGGGCAACTTCACCAACCTCTTCTGTCAGTTGTGCCATATTGGTGAGTTCATTGAAGTAACGAACTCCGTGTTCTTTTATCCAGGTATCTACGTCTAGTTGTGCGTTTTTTAGGTTCATGGTTGTATTTTTATGACAAATATACAAAGGCACAAACTCTTACTATATTCTTTTAAGAACTATTTTTTCATTTTGCTTTTCAATCATTTTTTGATAAAATTCTTTGATTGAACCATAAAAATCAGGTGAAACGAGAGCAACATTTATCTCTTTGGTTAACATAACCTGTATTCTATTATCTTGAGAAACTACATTCATTGAGAAGAACATCTCTTTGCTATCTGTTGTCATTTTTATAGTCTTAGGAAGCGACTCTACAACATAACCCTCGGGGATTTCATAACTAATACTATATTTCTCTAATTTGGGATATCCAAAATAGATTGACATTTCTCTTTTTTCCTGAATAAAAGGATTATGTGATTCTGTAAAAAACAATATCGGATTGATGTATATTTTATCACCAATAATCTCAGCATGATTATTTGATGTAAAAGTAAAGCTCTGGACAATAGGCTCTGTCAGATTAGTTTTTTTATTATCAATGGTATATCCTTGAATTCTAACACCATTTAAATCATTTTCTAATTTTTCAAGATAATTATCTGTATCCATTTCTGCATACTTATCTCTAAAATTGTATGCTTCATAATTTGTTAGGTATAATCTAAACTTCCCTTCCATTCCTCCAGCTTTATCTAATTTCACCATCAAAGTATAATTTTCACTTGAGGTATTTGTAGGTACTAGCTCCACTTCTTGAGAAATTCCTTCTTGTTTAATAAGCCGCCCTTTCCAATTTAAAACATTAAGAGGTAAAATGTTTTGCGTTGTATATTTATGAGAGGCATCTAATAAAATTTGTTTTTCATCAATAACTACTGAAGCTATAACATAATTAAAACCTGTTCTATTAGGGAAAACAGGTTTTCCATGCTCTTTTGTACTAACCAATACTGGACTTGCCTCAAATCCTGCCAGTTTTAGCATTGAGATAAGTATAAAATTTATTTCAGCAACATTTCCAATTCTAGCACTATAGGCTTGTTTTACACCTTTATCCGTGTAATATCCATTATCATTGTTCCAATGCATTCTATCTTGAACAAATTTAAAAACTACTGCTAGTCTCTCTTCCTTAGAATCAATTCCTTTTAAAATTAATTTAACATCATTTAGAAGATAAGAACTCTCTTCTAACTCTTTCCCAAAATCTTTATCTGCATAAATAGTTTTAGCTACACCATCCCAATCTTTGGAATAATTTTTTTCCTTTTCTTCTGGAAAATTTGTTTTTTCAAGTTCATGATATAGTGCCGATTGATAATTTTGAATATTATCCACAAAACTTTCTTCCTTTAATGCTGGAATATTTTCTGCACTGTAATTACTTTTCAATTGACTGAAAGTCAAATTGACTGATTGATGATATTCATTATCAAACGAAAAACTTCCACCTGCAACTTTTGAGTCAACTTTAAGATCTATATAACCTATCTGAATAGGCTTATAGGTAAAAAAGGAAGGGATGTTAGTAGTATATTCCGCTGAATTTACTGGTATTTTCTCTTGAAAATAGAACGCAGGAAATTTAACGATGTTTTCGGTTTTCAAAACATATTTAAACTCTATAACGGATCCCTCTTTTACATTTGGCAGAGTTATAGTTGCCTCATTCCAATATTTATTTACATTCTTCTTGAAACTACCTTCATTGTTTAATTTAGTTTTAACAATGGAGCCATTTACTAGATTATAGGTTGCTGCACTAGAAAACTCAACAATGTCGTCGCTATAATTTTCATAGCCCACATAATACGGAACCGTAAAATTAGCCCAATCATAACCTTCTTTCTTATAAATTTTTATTCGTATCGTCACTTGTGTGATAGCCGTAAAACCTCTATCTCTATTGTAATCAAAATTGGTTTTACCGTTCTTAAATAATATTGCAGCAACTGCACTCGTATCTCTTGGATGCTGTTTTTCTTTTAACTCTGCAATTGATACTTTTCCTATTTCAAAGTTTTGACCCTTTATTTTTACAGATGAAAACAAAATAAACAATCCAAAAAAAGTTATAATTCTTTTCATTACTTACACTTTCTTTAAGACAATCTTTTCAGTTTCCTTAGCTATTACTCCCTGATAATATTCCTTTAGCATTGAATAATAATCTGAAGAGACAATTGGAGTGTTAATTTGATCCGTAATAGATAACTGAATTTTATTACCAGAAGTATTGGCAATAAATTTAAAACCTCCCAAATTATCTTCCATATTTAATTGAGCCGATTTTGGTAATGACTCTATCACATACCCCTCAGGAATGTTAATAATAATATTGTACCTATCCACAAAAGCAAAACCATAATCAATAGGATATTCTCTTGTTTCCTGTTTAAAAGGATTCTGCACTTTAGTAAAAAACAACAGTGGATTAATATATATTTTCCCTCCTATAATATCACATAGATTGTCACCAGTAAAAGAACAGGTTTCTACAATTGGTAATTTTATATCCTTTTCATTGGTCCGAGAATAATCTGAAATTTCGATTTTTTTATTTTCATTTTCTAATTTTTCTAAATATTCCTCTTCTTTTATATTTTCAATCTCTGATCTAAAACTCATCGCATTATGATCTGTTCTTTGTCTTCTTAATTTGCCAGAGATTTTTCCCGCAGCATCAACATCATAAGCCATCATCACAACATCTGTAGATGCTGTTTTAGGCATTAGATCGACCTCTTCAGATGACCCGTCTTTTCTAATTAATCTTCCTAACCAATTTAAGTCTCGAAACGGCAATACATTTGGAGTAGAGTATTTACTTGTCGCATCCAAGAGTATTAATCCATTTGGAATTTCTACTGCTGCAATCACATAGTTATATGCGCTCCTGTTTGGAAAAATTGAAATTCCGTTAGATCTGGTACTTACTAATACTGGATTTGCTGTTAAGCCTGCACTTCGTAACATCGCAGTGAGCATTAAATTAATTTCGCCTACATTTCCAATTTTATTTTTATACGCCTGTTTAACACCATTCTCACAAGAATACCCATAGTATTCATTCCATTTCACAGCTGATTTCACATAATTTAAAATTGCTGAAATAATTTCATCTTGTGCTGTTAAGCCTGCAGTAATCGTTTTTAAATCCTGTTCAAAATATCCAGTTTTATTTAATTCTGGGCCAAAATCATCATATTCATAAATAGTTTTTACAACGGCATTCCAATCCGTCGAATAGGGCTTTATAGCTTCATTGGGATATTGTGTCATCGACAATTCCTGTGCTATACTGACCGTATAATTATCTATATTATTCACAAATGCCTCATCTTTCATAGCTGGCAAATCTTGAGTAGTATATAATGTTTTTGTTTCTTGATAATCAATTTTATCGTTTGAAAACTCAGTTTTTGTAGCTCCTCCAAACCCTCCTTGTTGAATTCTTTCTTTACTAGTTATTGTAAATGATTTTGTCGATTTTTCAATAATTCTTTTTGGCGAAATAAAACCTTTCATTTTAGTATTATAAACAAAATACTCTGGTACATAAGTTATATATTCCACATAATTCACAGGAATGTCAGTTTGAAAATTAAACTCTTTTAGCATTCCTATATTATTTGTTAGTATAGTGTACTTAAATTCCAATACGGAACCTTCTTTTACATTAGGTAAAGTTATTTTCTTTTTACTCCAATATTTATTAACTACCTCTTGAAATTCCCCTTCAGATTTCAATTTTGTTTTTTCAATTTTTCCGGCCACTAAATTATAAGTTACTGCATCCGAAAAAATCACTTTTTCTTTAATACTACTACTTCCTGAAATAAATCGCACCTCTTGATTTGCCCAATCATAACCTTCCTTTCTATAGATTTTGACACGCATAGTCACCTCATTTTTAACCTTAAAACCTTCATTTTGCACATATTCAAAACTAGTTTCTCCCTTTTTAAATAATACTGCAGCTACCGCCGATGAATCTTTAGGATGTACTTTTTGTTCTAATTCGGCCACTGAGACTTTCCCTAATTTAAATTCCTGTGCATTTACATTAGAAAAAAATAGAATTAGAAAAAATGGAATGATTACGTTTTTGATTTTCATTTGGAAATTAGCTTTTGGTTAAAATTATTTTGGCGTTATCGTTTCTGGAAATTTGTTCTCTAAAAAGACGATATTCGTCATATTCTTTATTCGTATACAATCCTTTTTTCAAAAAAAACCTTCTCTTGTAAACGATATTATTATTGTCCTTTTTTATAATTTCTGTTTTATATTCCCCAAATTTTCCATTAATTTCAACATTACTTGGAAGAAATTCGATTGAAAAATTAGCTGGCAAAACAATTTCAATTTCATCTAAATCTAAATATCCTCTTGAAATTTCCATAGGATTCTTTCTATTTCGGATTCGTTTTACACTTTGAGTTGATTGATTGAAAGCATTTAGGGCAAACATCATTTTATTTGCCGACACGTTCCCATAATTCACTGCAGTTATTTCGGCATTCTCTGTAAAACTTATTTTATCACTATCATTTTTAAAAGTGATTTTTTTAATTTTCAGATTATTAATAGTACTCCAGTAGTCTTTATAAAAAGCTTCCATTTCTAATGGAGAAAGTTTGTCATTATTAAATTTTTGGTTGTACTGCGTTCCTTCCGAAACTATTCCAATTTTTCCTAAAAAATCTCCATTTTCAGCAATAGAATAAACTCCTTTACTAATTTGTACATTCTCCGTATCTTCATATATTCTTGTTCTTACTATTTCTCCACCTTCTGGTTTTACTACCAAGACAATCCGATCGTCAGTAAACATTCCTTGATAACCAAAAGGATCTACTTGACTTGTACATTCTAAAAAAATATATTTATCTTTATTTGGGATAGCCAAAATCATGTGATTCCCTTGCATAGAAACAAAATCCGTTTCAATATCACGTTTCCTTGAACTACCATATAAAATAGTATTAAAAGATGGTACATCAACAGCCTTCAGAAGTGCCTTGGTATAATTACTCAATGCTTTACAATCTCCATAACCCAATCGATCCACGTCACCAGCCAACATTGGTTTCCATCCTCCAATACCAATGCTTATATTAACGTATCTTGATTTTTCCTGAACATATTTATAGATAATTTTTGCTTTCTTAATCGGATCTGTTTCAGTACCCACCAAAGCTTTCATTTTTGCCTTAGTTTCTTCTGGTAAATCAATAGTTCCCTGCAGAATTTTTTCACTGTACCACTTACCAAATTCCGCCCAAGTTTTAGCAACTCCATCCACACCTTCTAAATGAAAAAACTCTAATCCCATCATTACTCTTGGTAAAAGATAACTGTTAGAAGGGCTGGCAATTTCCTCTTTTTGAGCTACTATTTTTGTTGCCACATAGGAAAGATTTGTTGATGTCTCTACCGTTTTCTTTACATTAAAATTAGAAAAATTAAATTCTTTGTATTTAAATCCTAGGTTTGAAGGAAAACTTAAGTTGAGAATACTTTTTTCAATAGTTACAGCATAATCATTCAAAGGTATCCATTGGGGAATAAAAGCTGTATTGGATGTTTCTAATTCACTTTCAAAAACGACAGTAAATGGATACTGGATTGGAGTATAATCCAAATAAATATATCGACTCTCCGAAAAAAGAGTACTTCCGCTTACAGCGCTAACATCTCTGAAGTCTGCTTTTTTTATTTTTTTGATTTCTTTCCCAAAAGCATCGTAAACTGTTGCTAATATGCTCCTAACTGGTTTATGATTGTCATAATTTTCAGAAGCTTCAACTGCATCTAATCCATGTTCATTTAGAACAGTTACTACCCTCTTCCTTTTAATACTCATGCTACGTTGCGACGCAATTACAATATCAATTTGATTCAAACGGACAATAGCATTAGCATTTTCTTTAAGACTATCGGAAATTGTTAGGGTACTATAATCACTTTTTTGAGCAGAAAGTAAGACTGAAGTAAATAATAAAAAAACAGTAAAAGTGGGAAAAAATCTATGAAACATAAAGGAGTTTTAGCGGCGAAATATAAGAAAATTTTGTTTAAATAAAACCCAATTTTTTATTTATTTTTTATAGCCTCTGCAATCTAAAATACAATTCCTATCATTTCAACCTGTGCGATATAGGATCCATTTATGACATAATAAAGTCGAAACCATCATTACATTAGTTCCATTTTACACATATTTGTTTTCTTAAAAAACCTCTACACTCCACTAAAAATTGTAAAACCACCATCTAAAGTTACTTTTGATCCAGTTGCAAATTTAGAAGCATCACTTAACAGCCAAACTAATCCGCCAACTAATTCATCTGGACTACCAAAACGACCGTAAGGTGTGTTTTGGATTACCAAATTCCCTCTTTCTGTCAAACTACCATCTTCATTGGTTAATAAAGTTCTGTTTTGTTCTGTTAAGAAAAACCCTGGTGCTATTGAATTCATTCGAATTTTATCTCCATAACGTTTAGCAAGTTCTACAGCAAACCATTTGGTATAAGAATCAATAGCAGATTTTGCCAAACTATATCCTAAAACTTTAGTCATTGCTGCCACAGTAGATACTGAAGAAATGTTTACAATACTACCTCTACCAACAGTATCTTTTATAGCTTCTCCAAAAACTTGAGTGGGTAAAAGAGTCCCAAATAAGTTAAGGTTCATTACTTGTTGTAGAGCATCCATATTTAGTTTAAAAATATCTTGATTGGGTTGTACTACTGCATCCGGCATGTTTCCTCCTGCTCCATTTACCAAACCATCAATTTTTCCGTATTTTGAAAGTACTAAATCGCGAGCTGCAATTAAATCGGCTTCTTTGGTAACATCCGCAATTAAAGCAATTGCTTTTCCTCCTTTATCAATAATTGCTTGGGTACGCTCATTAGCTACTTTTTCATTTCTACCTAATATACAAACTGTTGCTCCAGCCTCGGCAATTCCATTCACAAAAGCTTCCCCTAGAATTCCAGTAGCTCCTGTAACTACAATAACTTTATCATTTAATAAAAAATCTGTTTTCAATTTTGGTTATTTTTAAATTAGTATTTTCAACTTCAACCGAGAAAATTACGGCTTTTATTAACAAAGGAAATTAATCCATTAAAAAAACGGTCAATCCTCTTGCTCCGTGGGCTCCCAAAACTAAGGACTGTTCAATGTCAGCCGTTTTTGAAGGCCCAGCTATAAAAGTTCCAAAACCATATTCTTGATTTCCAATCCGATCGTATGCATGATGCATTTTGGCAACGATGTCATTTTTGTTTACGGCTATAGCTAAATATTGTGGAATAAACGTTGAAACTCGTTGTCCCATTAAATCATCTGTGACCCAAAGTGCACTGTTTTCGGCTACGCCAAAATGTGCTTTAACTAAAATTAATTCAGCATCTTCTAAAGAATGTGGATCATCGTCACTCCAATCCAAATTGGCTACTTCAGATAGTTCCGTAAGAGTCGTTAATATACGTTTATTGGTGTCGAAGTTTTGTCTAACAAAATCAATAATTTCAACATAGTTAGATACTTCTACAAAATCTCCCCCGATGCTTTTTAAAACTGTTTTATATTGATCTAAAACATCTAAATTAGTTTCCTTCAATGGTTCTAAATTTGGAAGTTCATTCACTTCTTTCGGCTGATTTTGTTTTATTTTTTGCAAAATTGCTTCTTTACTACTCATCGTTTTTTCTTTTAGTTGCTTTACCATTTTTCTTATACCATTCTCTAAAAGATTCTTCTGGAACTTCTGGCATTTCACGTTGATCGTACCATTTATTCAATTTATTGTTTACCAAACCAGACAAATTCTTCATTGCAAAACGCCCTGTTTTACCTGCAATATCAAACACCATTGGATTTGCTAAAACAGTAGCCATAGTTTTCATAGCTATTGTTTTGACTTTTGGCGTATAACCCTCTTGCACCAAAACCTGTCTCCATTTGTACAATTGATCATGAATGTCAATTTTTACAGGACAAACATTCGTACAAGAACCACATAAAGTACTAGCAAATGGCAAATCGGCATTCTTTTTCATATCCAAATTAGGAGCTAAAATTGAACCAATTGGTCCAGCAACGGCATTATGATAACTATGACCGCCACTTCGTCTATAGACTGGACACGTATTCATGCAAGCGCCACAACGAATGCATTTTAATGAATTTCTAAAATCCTCGCGCCCCAATTGTACACTTCTTCCATTATCAACAATCACAATATGAATTTCTTTTCCTTCTCTTGGTTTTTTAAAATGACTCGAAAAAGTAGTTATCGGTTGTCCTGTAGCGCTTCTAGCTAATAATCTCAAGAAAACACCCAAATGTTTACGTTGCGGAATTAATTTTTCAAACCCCATACATGCAATATGTACATCGGCTAAATGTGCGCCCATATCTGCATTTCCTTCATTGGTACAAACCACAAATTCTCCAGTTTCGGCAACTGCAAAATTCACTCCTGTTAAAGCTGCTTTACGAGTTAAAAAAATATCTCTTAAATGGTGACGCGCTGATTCAGTTAAATATTGCGGATCAATATTTCCTTTTTCTGTTCCAAGGTGTTCATAAAAAGTTTCGCTAACATCTTCTTTTTTAAGATGAATTGCCGGTAAAACAATATGGCTTGGTGGTTCCTTTCGAAGCTGAACAATACGTTCTCCCAAATCAGAATCAATAACATCAATGCCTCGTTCTGTCAAATAATCATTCAAATGACATTCTTCGGTAAGCATAGATTTTGATTTTACCATTTGTTTGACATTATGTTTTTCTAATATCGAATGGACGATAACATTGTGCTCCTCAGCGTTGGCAGCCCAATGAACGATAATTCCGTTTTTTTGAGCATTAGCTTCAAACTCCACTAAATAGTCATGGATATTTGAAAGCACATTGAGTTTAATTTGTGATGCTGTTTCTCTAAGCAATTCCCATTCTGGAATTTGATGCGCAGAACGATCTCTTTTTTCACGAACAAACCAAAGTGTTTCATCATGCCAGTTGACGCGCTCTACATCTTTATTGAAAATCTCAGCGGCTTCACTATGTGATATGTTATTTTTCATATTGAATTTAATATTTCGGCAATATGAATGATTTTAATGGGACTATTTTGTCTACGCAAAATCCCTTCCAGATGCATTAAACAAGACATATCTCCGCCTGTAATGTAATCAACTTGGTATTTTTCGTGATCTTTGATACGATCTTGTCCCATTTTTACAGAAATAGCTTCTTCAGTCACACAAAAAGTACCTCCAAAACCACAGCATTCGTCTTTTCTAGTTAATGAAACTAATGCTAGTCCTTTAATATTATGAAGTAATTGTTCGGGTTTTGAAAAAAAAGGAGCATTTAATTCACTCATTTGCGAAAGCTTTAATCCACGCTGACCATGACAACTTTGATGCATTCCAACTTTAAACGGAAAATCTCCTTCGATACTTTTTACTTTTAAAATATCAGTAATAAATTCGGTTAACTCGTAAACATTTGCTCGAAGTCTAGTTGCTTCTTCTTCATTTGTATCACTATGCAAATGTTCTTTTACGTGCATTACACAACTCCCTGAAGGACAAACGATATAATCAAAATCTGCAAAATTGGTGATAAAATTAGCATCACAACCTTTCGTTAGATGCTGGTAACCGCTATTGGCCATTGGTTGTCCGCAACAAGTTTGCTTCATCGGAAAATCAACATCACAACCTAACTTTTGCAATAATTCGAATGTAGCAATACCTACTTTTGGATAGAATTGATCTACATAACAAGGAATAAAAAGTCCAACTTTCATATGCGAATACTATTTTTAAGAATATCAAGTCTTGATATTTCTTAAGATTCATCTTATTGAGATTAATAATTTTATTGATTTCAAAGTTAAAATAATAATGGAACCAATTTTTCCATTCTGAAATTTTATTTTAGAAATTGTGAGGTAATTTGTTTGTCAAAAATTCTCTAACCTTTAGTCTAAATATCAGAAAATACGAAAGAAATTAATAAATTTTATTTTTTTCTTTTAAAAAAATACTTAAAATTAACAATCAATGATCTCGTATATTATTTTTAAAAGATATATTTGTGTAATCGATTACGCTAAATATTTAATTTTCGCAATATACTATCTTTAATGATACTAAAATGAACTAAAAGCTTCTTTTAATTTTAATGTATAGAAAATCTATTAAAATCTAACATCTTAACTCTTTACAAAATAATGAAATTCAAATTTAATCAGTTATTATTTCTTGTATTTGCAATAACATTATCAAGTTGTCATATAAATCTTTTTGCACAAAATACTAGTTCATCCAACGATTACTATGCTGGAATTGAATTTAAAATGAACAAAATAAACGAGCCTATTATTCCAAATAACACGGTAAATATTGTTGATTTTGGAGCAGTAAACGGAGGAACTGTTTTGTGTACCAAAGCTTTTGCTGATGCTATCGATTCTGTTTCCAAAAAAGGAGGTGGAAAAGTAATTATTCCTCCTGGAATTTGGCTTACTGGTCCAATTATTTTAAAAAGTAATATCGAATTGAATGCTCAAAGTGGATCATTGATTAAATTTTCGACCGACAAAAATTTGTATCCAATTATTGAAACCAGTTTTGAAGGCTTAAATACTTGGCGCTGTATTTCTCCCATTTATGGAAAAAACCTTGAAAATATTGCATTTACTGGAAATGGTATTTATGATGGTTCGGGTGAAGCTTGGAGAATGGTTAAAAAAGATAAATTAACAGAAAGCCAATGGGCGAGTTTAATAGCATCTGGAGGAGTATTAAACGATAAAAAAACAAGTTGGTATCCATCCGAACAATATATAAAAGGAAATAAAAATGCTGATCAAAATGTTCGTTTTGATTTAAAAACAAAAGAACAATTTGAAGAAATTCGTGATTTTCTTCGTCCCGTTATGGTAAGCATTCAAAATAGTAAACGTGTTTTATTTGACGGCCCTGTTTTTCAAAACTCTCCTGCATGGAATATTCATCCTTTACTGATTGAAGATTTAATTATACGTAACACAACCGTTCGTAACCCCTGGTATTCCCAAAATGGAGATGGTTTGGATGTAGAATCATGTAAAAATGTATTGGTAGAAAATTCTAGTTTTGATGTTGGTGACGATGCTATTTGTATCAAATCAGGAAAAGATAAAGATGGTCGTGATCGTGGAGTTGCTTGTGAAAATATCATTATTAGAAACAACATCGTTTATCATGGGCACGGAGGTGTAACTGTTGGAAGTGAAATGTCTGGCGGTGTAAAAAACATGCATGTTTCCAACTGCACTTTTATGGGAACTGATGTGGGCTTACGATTTAAAAGTGCTCGTGGACGTGGCGGAATTGTAGAAAATATCTTTATTTCGGATATTTTCATGACCAATATTCCATCGCAGGCCATTTCTTTTGACTTGTATTATGGTGGAAAATCAATTGCAGAAAAATTGGCTGAAGGAGAAAATAATACTATCGCTGCAACCGTTTCAGTAGATGAAAAAACACCGCAATTTAAAAACATCATTATCAAAAATATTTATATTAATGGTGCCCAACAAGCAGTATTTTTACAAGGATTACCTGAAATGAATTTAGAAAATATCGAAATTTCTAATTTAATAGGTAAAGCAGATAAAGGTTTTTCTATCATTGATGCAAATGGAATTAAACTTCATGATATCAATTTAGACATTACAAACAGTACTGTTTTTGAAATTTATAATGGTAAAAACATGTCTTTGAAAAACATTAATTTCGATTCGACTTCCCAAAAAGCGGTAACCATAGATGGTGAAGCCAGTAAAAACATAGAATTGATTTCGAATGCTAAAACAGACTTTAGAAAAAAAACAACTGTCGGTAAAAATGTAACAAAAGGTGTTGTAAAAATGTAATTACCTCAGTTTTTATAAATTTAAAAAGGTGTTTTTACTAGTAACTAAAATTCTCTTTTCTTGTTTGCAGTTATAAAGAATCATCAATATTCTTTTCTGAAATTTGATTGGTAGTTTATGGCATTATATATCCATATATTAGCAAACAAATACCGCTTAGTGTTTATCTGTCTTAATCAAAACTATGTTAACATTCAATAAGAAATACTTTCTCTTAACAATTCTGATTTTTGTTACAGAAGTCCTAATTGCCTTATTTGTTCATGATGATATAATTCGCCCATACATTGGTGACGTATTGGTTGTAATTTTGATTTACTGTTTTATAAAATCCTTTTTAGAATTGCCTGTTTTACCTGTTGCTATATTTGTTTTATTGTTTTCTTTTGGCATAGAATTTCTTCAATATCTACATATTGTTGAAAAACTGGGTTTACAAAAATCAAAAGTTGCGGCTACAGTTATTGGAACCTCATTTGCTTGGATTGACTTGGTATGTTACGTAGTCGGAATTATTTTTGTTTTTATTGTAGAAAAAGGGTTTAAAAATAATGTAGCTCTTAATAAAAACTAATCGTGCGTTCGGTTTTAACTAAAAGAAATATTTAATTTTATAACTTCGTTTTTGTTTGACCAAACCAATAAATTCAAAATACCTCAAAACAAGTTCGTCGCTAAAAACCAACAAAAAGCAAAAAATGAAAAAATTTATTATCATAGTAGTTTTAATTTTGACCGCTAATGCTTTTGGTCAAAAGAAAACCGAAAAATCGAACGAAATAAAATCTGAAAATTCACAATCAATTTCTGAAGAAGATACTATCATCAAAGTTGTCCATGTAATTAAATTTAAAAGCGGAAAAAATCCTGCTTACTTTTTGAATGGAAAACTTGTTGATCAAAGTATTCTAAAATTTTTAGATCCAAATAAAATTAAAAATCTCACAGTTGAAAAAGAAAATATTGAGATAGGGAATATTAAATATGCTGGTAAAATTATAATTGAAACAAAAAATAATTATAAGCCCAATTTAATTTCTTTAGATGAGTTAAGAAAGAGATACACAACACTGGAAGAAGGATCAGTAATTTTTCAAATTGAAAATGAAATAGTTGATGGTAATTACAAGACATATTTAGTTGACAAAAATTACATCTTGAAAATAACAGTTAATAAACTTGAAAGTCTAAATTTAAGTGTCATAAAGGTAATAAGTAAATCCGAAGAAAATATAAAAAAATCAAACGAAATAATAATTCGCGGAGATACTATTCATTAAACACTTAATAGCGTAAATACACTAAAATTATTTACATCTTTTAATCTATTTCTATTTAAATTCTTTATTCATTTTTATCAACATTTTGTAGCGTAACATTGCTTCAACCAAATAATAATCACCATAACTGAGTGGCGTGTCAATTTCGGTTTTATTGGGCATATTCCCTACCCCGTGTTTTAGTAAAAAACCACCATTTGTTCCCACAGTTGCAATATATTCTGGTGTTAGCAAATTCGATAAAATAGTTTTGGCAGTATCATAATAGCGTGTTTCTTCTTTTTTACCGACATAACCACCTAACTCCAATAAAGCCGAAGCAATCAATGAAGCCGCCGAAGAATCTCGTAAAGCATTTGGAATATTTGGCGCATTAAAATCCCAATATGGAATTTTATCTTTAGGCATATTAGGATGATTTAAAATATAATTTGCAATATTTTGTGCTTGTTTTAAATACTTTGTATCCTTTGTTTCTCTGTACATTACTGTATATCCATACAATCCCCAACCTTGACCTCGCGCCCAAGACGAATCATCAGCAGCACCTTGATTTGTGATTTGTTTGGCCACTTTTCCAGTTTCATTATCGTAGACCACTTCATGATACGAACTATAATCTTTCCGAAAATGATTGATCATCGTTTTATCGGCGTGTTGAACAGCAATTTTGTAATAAGTACTGTCTCCACTGTGTTTAGTTGCCCAGAATAAAAGTTCCAAGTTCATCATATTATCAATAATTACTGGAGATTCATCTTTTGAAGCATGATTCCAAGGCGCACTATCCCATGATTTTATACACCCAATTTTAGGATTAAATCGAGTTGCTAATGATTTAGCACTATTCATCAAGATGTCTTCATATTCTTTGCTAGGATTTAATCGTTCTGCATTTCCGAAACTACAAAACATCATAAAGCCTAAATCGTGAGTAGTGGTATTGAATTGTTCTTTTTTTAAATCTCCTAACACATTTAATGCTTCTTTTTTCAATTCAGGAGTTCCTTTTGCTTCAACCAAATATAACAAAGTTCCAGGGTAAAATCCACTACACCACCAACCAGAATCTGAGGTTTCCAGTTTGTTTTTATCTACTGAATAAGTTTTAGGATACTTTCCAAGAGTTACTTGTTTACTCAAATAAGTATATTGTTGTATTGCCGTTTGTAAAGTGGCATTTACTTTATCTTCTAAATTTTGCTTTCGAAAACCTACAGCTACAAAAAATACAGCAATTATTATCAATAAATAATACTTCTTCATATGACTATTTAATTATAAGTAACTTTTTTAATTCAATAATACGCACAGGTTGAGGAACTACATTTGCCAATCCTTCCCCATCTGCTTGACTTACATTTTGAGAAAAAATATGCAATTTCCCTTTATCATTCCATAACTCTTTATCAAAATTAGGCTCCCACTGTCCCACAGAATAATCTGTAACATCAGTAACTTTCCATTGTTTTTTATCCAAATTGGTATATCCTAAAGTTATTTTATTAGCTCTTTCTTCATCTCTAAAAAGTAAATAAAGCATCGATTTGTTAACTAAAATTTCAGGACGTGAAATCGGAATCTTTTTTGTTCCACCTCCTCCCAAAACAAAAGGGTTAATATGGAAATCAGTGTCAATTTTATTCCACTTCCCTTTTTTCAAATACACTACTTTATATTCTGGTACTCCATTATCATCCCAATAACTTGCAATATAGGGATTATCTACATCATCCACAGTCATAGACGTTTGATTAATTAAGCTACTCTCTTGAGGAACTTTCCACGCAATTTCCGCACTGGTCTTGGTTATTGGTAAACCGTATTTCTCACCAGTTGATTTTTCCCAAGTTTGTCCACCATCTGTTGAAAAAGCATAACAAATATCATTATTAGTGGAAACATCCCAACTTTCTCGCCAAACCCATGACATATAAATTCCTTTTTTACCTACACAAATTTGCCAATATGCACTGCGTTGATTTTCACCATCGAGTAAATTATTTTGTAAAGAAGTCCATTTTTGAGTTTTCACATCATACGACTTCATAATCATATTGCCTCTTCCCGAAGCCCCCGAACGGTAACAAAACAACAATTTCCCGTTAGGCAAATTATGAAATTCTGGATAGGTAACTTTGGTTTCATCATAACCTGTCATCGATTGTTCTTCACCTAACTCTAAACCAAAAGGCATTTTACTTTTTGCATAGCGTAAACGAGTATCATGTTGGTCCCAACTTACGTGAAGAAAGCCATCTGCATCTATCGCAATACTAATACTATTATGAGCATCTTTTACATTTCCGTTATAAGGAGTAATTATTGTTTGCCATTGATTAGAGTTCAATTTTCGCTTTGCCAAAACCATCTTACCATCTGGATTGTAATAGCCCGTAAATTGCCAATTTTTAAATGATGTTAGAGCGCTATTTCTAAAAATAACGGTGTTGACCGAATTGTTACTCCAACCCAAACCTATTTCACTTTCATTCGTTTTTAGCTGTGCAGTACCATTAGTACAAAATAAAATCATCAACACAATCAAACTTTGATAAATGATAGCTTTTCTATTAAATTCCTTTCTTAAATAATTGAACATCATTTTTATTGGTTAGGTAGGTAATTCACAAATGTAATTATACCATTTAAAAATACAAACCAGTACCAACCAGTATTTAGAATAGTAAAATTTAAAAAAAATCAATGCTTTTTTATCAAAATTTTAGTTGAATTAAACAGTTATTTCATTACTTTAGAAATAGAATTTTATAAAAAGAATGATGAACAAAATTAACAAAACACTATTTTTTGGATTACTGCTTTTTTTAGCATTACCAATTAATTGTTTTTCACAGGAAAGTGCAGCATTTCCACTATGGAATAAAATTCCAGGAGGCATTAAAAATGACACCTATAAAGAAGAACCGCGATTAGATACTCAAGGCATTCGAACTGGAATACGAAAAGTTATAGAAACAACTTTGATGCCTTTTTTGGTAGAAAATAAGTCAAGTAAAAATGCTGCAGTTGTCATTTGTCCTGGTGGTGGCTATTCCGTTTTGTCGATTGATAAAGAAGGAATAAATATCGCAAAATGGCTTAACTCGATAGGAGTTTCGGCTTTTGTACTTAAATACCGTTTACCATCCGATGCTATTATGACCAATAAAACCGTTGGTCCACTTCAAGATGCGCAAGAAGCAATACGAACATTACGTCGGAATGCTGCAAAATGGAATTTAGATATTACGAAAATTGGAATCATCGGATTTTCTGCTGGAGGTCATTTGGCTTCAACAGCTTCGACACATTATTCAGACAAAGTATATGACATCAAAGATGATATCAGTGCTCGTCCCGATTTTTCTATATTAATCTATCCTGTAATCTCAATGGAAGATGGAATTACTCACAATGGTTCCAGAGAGAGTCTTCTAGGAAAAACGGCTTCTGCTGATTTGATTGCAAAATATTCGAATGAAAAGGTAGTAAACGAAAACACACCCATTACATTTTTAGTACACGCAACAGATGATGATGTAGTTCCTGTAGAAAATAGTATCAATTATTATTTAGCGTTGATAAAAAACAAAGTTTCTGCCGAGATGCATTTATATCAAAATGGTGGTCATGGTTTTGGTTTGGGCACAAAAGGAACTAATACTGATTGGCCCACAGCCTGTAAGAGTTGGCTGTTAGCTAATAAAATCCTAGACCAAAACTAACTTATTTATTTTCTCATTTCAAAAATGAAATAAAAAAAACAAATAACATTTTTAATAATTTAATTAGACTCAGTATTTGACTTCCATCGGATTTCAAATACTGATTTTTTTTACAGTCAACAAAAAAAACAGTAAGATCATGATTATCAAATAAAAAGCATCCATATTAAAATCATAACTAATCAGAAAAATAACTTTATCTTTGAGATAACAAGACAAGACTGCTTAAGAAAAAAACGAAATTAATGAAGGCATCCTATCAAAAATTGGGTCTGAAAAAGCAAAGCTTTCTAAAAATTCACTGATGACAAAAGCTATCCACAAAAAATTAAATGAATTACAATCTACTGCTATTTGCGGTAACGACATTAGTTCTTCCTGTTTGTATGTATCTGCTTTAACTATTGGATATGCGGGTCAGTATGCTTGGATTTCTCTTTTGTTTGTTGGAATTGTGCTATTTTTATTTAGAAAAATATATGGAGAAGTAGTTGGAGCTCTACCTCTAAATGGTGGTGCATATAATGTTTTATTAAATACTTCAAGCAAGAGAATGGCATCAATTGCGGCCATATTAACGGTGCTTTCGTATATGGCGACCGCAGTAATTTCTGCTTCGGAAGCAATGCATTATTTACAACACATTTTTAATGACCTTCCTATTACTATCGCAACTATTATTGTTTTACTGGCTTTTACAGTATTGGCGATAATCGGTATCGGCGAATCTGCTAAAGTGGCTGTTGGTATCTTTATTTTTCATTTAGTTTCATTGATTTTATTGGTTATAACTTGTGTTTTATTTATTGCTTTTAATGGCCTCCAAACCTTTCATCTCAATTGGGAAATCCCGCTAACAACTCATAACTTGCTATACACCTTATTCTTAGGTTTCTCAGTTGCCATGCTCGGTATTTCTGGTTTTGAAAGCTCTGCTAATTTTGTTGAGGAGCAAAAATCTGGCGTTTTTCCAAAAACACTACGCAATATGTGGGCAATTGTCTCTTTTTTCAATCCCGCAATTGCTATACTGATTATCGCTATTATTCCAATGGCCCAATTAGGTGAACACAAAGAATCATTATTAGCATTTTTAGGGCATACCGCAGGAGGAAACTGGCTATCTTGGTTAATTTCTATTGATGCCGTTTTAGTATTATGTGGAGCCGTTTTAACATCCTTTGTTGGAGTTACTGGTCTCCTGAAAAGAATGACTTTGGATAGAATTTTACCTAATTATTTTTTGAAAGAAAACAAAAGAGGTTCTAATTATAGAATTATAATCAGCTTTTTGGTTTTATGTGTTTCTGTTTTAATAGTTACCAAAGGTGATTTAGTATCGCTAGCTGGTGTTTATACCTTTTCTTTTCTTGCTGTGATGGCTTTATTTGGTATTGGAAATTTACTCCTGAAATATAAACGAAAAAAATTACCTCGCCCAGAAAAAGCAAATGGATTGGCCGTAGTTATTGCTATTAGCTTAATTATAATTGCTTTTGCCGGTAATTATATTTTGAATCAAAATTCATTTTTCACATTTGTAAAATACTTCATACCCGCCGTATTGTTTATCATGATCATGCTGGAAAGAATTTTTCTCATTGAATTCAGTATTACTATGTTGGAATATTTTTATAATCCTCTTAGAAAAATGGTTGTTTTAAGTAATCGTTTTTTGGGCAACCTCCACGCAAAAATTAACTCTCAGGAATTTGTGTTTTTTACTAAAGGCGATAATGTCGCAATTTTAAACAAAGTAATGCAATATGTAGAAGATAATGAAACTACCAAAAAACTCAAAATTGTTAATGTAATAAGAGAACACCATTCGAATCAAAAATTAAAAATTGATTTGGAAGTTCTAGACAGAGCCTATCCTCAAATACATATTGAATTTATAGAAATTGAAGGCGAATTTGGTCCTGATTTAATTTCCGAACTTTCTGAAAAATGGAAAATACCTAAAAACTTTATGTTTATTGGTTCTCCAGGAGATAAATTTTCTTATCGCGTTGCTGATTTAGGGGGTGTGCGATTGATAATGTAATCTCTTTGTGTAGATTTTTTTTCTATTCTCTGTTTTTACTATCCATCACAATAGTAACAGGTCCATCGTTAAGCAATGAAACTTTCATATCTGCTCCAAAAAGACCCGTTTGTACTTTTTTACCTAATTCCTTTTCTATCTGAAATACAAATTTCTCGTACATCGGAATAGCAATTTCTGGTTTAGAAGCTTTTAAATAGGAAGGGCGGTTTCCTTTTTTGGTTAAAGCATGAAGCGTAAA